>JAVJQK010000075.1 GCA_040218145.1 Sandaracinaceae bacterium
TCCTCGTCTCTCGGGCGGGACGACCCGTCTCTCGGCCCGTGTCTCCTCGAAAATGCTGAAGCATTTCCTCGTCGCCCCGAACCGAGAACCGGGCCGTCGCGCTCCGAGATCCTTCGGGCTCGGTACTTCAACGGCCTGTTAAACGACGAGCGCCGGATCCCGAAGGACCCGGCGCCAGCGACGTGAACCGACCGAGATCAGTTCTTGTCGAGCTTGCCCACGAGCGAGAGCGTGAAGCTCGCGCCCATGTACTTGAAGTGGGGGCGAACCTTGAGGCCGCAGCGGTACCAGCCGGGCTGCCCCTCGACGTCCTCGACCGTGATCTGCGCGGCGCGGAGCGGCTTGCGCGAGCGGACGGCGGGCGCCGGGTTCTCCATGTCCACGACGTACTGGCGGATCCAGTTGTTGAGCTCGCGCTCGAGGTCCGAGCGCTCCTTCCACGTCCCGATCTGCTCGCGCTGCATCACCTTCAGGTAGTGAGACAGGCGGGTGACGATGAACATGTAGGGGAGCTGGGTGCCGAGGCGGTAGTTGGTCTCCGCCTCCTTGCCCTCGGGCGTGTTCGCGAAGATCTTCGGCTTCTGCGCGCTGTTCGCAGAGAAGAAGGCCGCGTTGTCACTGTCCTTGCGGAACGTGAGCCCGATGAAGCCCTGCTCGCTCATCTCGTACTCGCGACGCTCGGTGAGCTGCACCTCGGTCGGGCACTTGGTCTGGATCTCGCCCATCGCCTCGTACTGGTGGAGCGGCAGGTTCTCGACCGCGCCGCCCGCCTGGGGACCGATGATGTTCGGGCACCAGCGGTACTTGGCGAAGGAGTCGGCCACGCGGGTCGCCATGGCGATCGCGGTCTGACCCCAGAGGTAGCTGTCGTGGTTCCCGATGACCTCCTCCTTGAAGTTGAAGGACTTCACGGGGACGGTGTCGGGGCCGTAGGGCAGCCGGAGCAGGAACCGGGGAGCGCAGAGGCCGACGTAGCGGCTGTCCTCGCTCTCGCGGAAGCTGTGCCACCGGGCGTACTGCGGACCCTCGAAGAGGCTCTGCAGGTCCTTGAGCTTCGGGAGCTCCTGGTAGCTCTCGCAGCCGAACATCTCGGGCGCGACGTTCGAGAGGAAGGGCGCGTGCGACATCGCCGAGATGCTGGCGATGTTCTGCATGAGCTGCATGTCCTGCGGGCCCGGACCGAACTCGTAGTTGCCCACGAGGCAGCCGAAGGGCTTGCCGCCGAACGTGCCGTACTCGTTCGAGTAGACGTGCTTGTAGAGACCCGACTTGACGATCTCGGGGCTGTCCTCGAAGTCCTCGAGCAGCTGATCCTTGCTGACGTTGAGGATCGAGACGCGGATGTTCTCGCGGAAGTTGACGTTGTCGATGAGGTGCTTGAGACCTCGCCACGTCGACTCCAGCTTCTGGAGCGCCGGGTGATGGAGGATGGTGTTGATCTGCGCGCTCATGCGCTGATCGATCTCGGAGATCATCGCGTCCACCACCGCCTTGTCGACGCGCTCACCCTTGCGGGAGGGCGCGAGCATCTCGGTGACGAACGCCTGGATGCCCCGGCGCGCGACGTCGTACGTCTCGTCCTCGGGCTTGATCTTCGCCTCGGCGAGCATGCTCTCGAGGAGGCTCGCGTCGTCGGCCAGCGCCTCGGCGCCTTCTTCTGCGGTCTGTTCTTCAGCCATGTTCTTCTACCCCAACTGGTGAAAGCCTATTCGTCGCCGCCCTCGTCGTCGCCCATCCCGAGCTCCTTCATCAGGCGCTCGCGGGCGTCGTCGTCCCCGAGGAGCCCCTGGATCTTCTTCCGGAACTTCGGGATGTTTCCGAGCGGTCCCTTGAGGGCCGTCAGGGCGTTGCGGAGCTGCATGAGCTGCCGGAGCTCGGGCACCTGCTCGGCGATCCCCTCCGGCGTGAAGTCCTTCAGGCCGTTGAACTTGAGGCCGACCGCCATCTCGGCGCCCTCTTCGCCCGACAGCTTGTCGTCGACGGTGAGGTCGAGCGACAGGTTGTGCTCGGCCATCACCTCGTTGAAGTTGTCCTTGTCGATGTTGATCGGCTTGCGCTCTTCGAGCGGGGTGTCATCCGGCTTGCCGGTGTAGTCCCCCATCATCATGAAGCGGAGCGGAAGCTCGACCTCTTCTTGCTGATCGCCGGTGGCCGGCTTGTAGGTGATGTTGACGCGCTCCTTCGGAGCGACCGAGCCCTCTTTACCCATCGCTTGTTTCTCCTGTCTCTGTTTTCCAGAGTGCCCTGCAGTTCAGAGCGAATGCACGAAGGGCCCACGAACGAACCGTGAGAGGCCCCCCTCTCAGCTGAGCCCGCAGTGTGCCCCATCTACCGGGCCTTCGTGAAGCCCCGAGTTTCGGGTGTTGGATCTCACTTCGATCTCACGCTCGGTCACACCTTCGCTCTCACGTTCGGTCTCACAGTGGAGCCTTGGCCGCCCCCAGCGGATCCACCCGACACAACCTCCGGTACACGAGCGCGGTCTGCTGCGCGACGACCGGGTCGTTTGCCTTCTTCATCGACCTCAAGCAAGCCAGGTGGCCGCGGTAGCACTCCGCCGCGAGCTCCGGCTCCCACTGCTCGAGCCGCACCGCGTCGATCTCGGCCAGGAGCGAGTCGTAGATCCCCTCGGCCGCCGAAGCGGTGTTCCCGGACGAGAGCGACTGCGCCATCGCGAGCCGCGCCTTGAACCGCGCCCGGCCGCTCCGCGCGGAGTGCGCGAGGCCTTCGAGCGCGCCGAGCGCCTCGTCGACCTTGCCGCCCGCGGCGAGGCTGCGCGCCTTCCCGAGCACTTCGGCGCCCTCCCCCGCTTCGCCGCCGCCGCCCCCACCGCCGCCGCCCCCGGCGACCTCGTTGGCGAGCCAGTCCTTGGTCAGGTCGCTCGCGAAGGGCAGGCCACCGGCGAAGCTCAGGTCGAGCAGCTCGGGGAAGAGCTTCACCCAGAGCGCCGCGCCGGCCAGGACCGCGTCGCGCGCGCCAGCGTACTCCTTGCCCATGTTCCCGAGCGCGAGCGCGGCGTAGCGGTGCATGTCGAGCCAGTAGCGCTTGCCGGCCAGGGTCAGCTCGGCCTTCTTGACCAGGCCCTCCCAGTCCCCGGCGGAGAGCTTCGCGTCGAAGTCCTTCACCACCATGTCCGGCGGCGCCGGCACCTTGGTCTGACCGCCCTCGGCTGGAGGCACGGTCGCGCCGAGCGCGAGACCGACCCGCACGAAGGTGAAGCTCATCGGCTCGGAGAGGGACGCCTCGCGGAGCGACTTGGCCGCGTCGACGAGCGACTTGCCGACGTTGGTCGCGAACTTCTTGACCTCCTTCGTGTCGGCGAGGTCCGCGGGCGCAGACGGCGCGGCGGGCGCGGCGGCGGGCGCGGCGGCGGGGCGTGGCGCCGCGGCGGCCGGCTTCGGCGCGGCCTGCGGCGGAGGCGCCGCCGGCTTGGGCGCGACGGGCTCCGGCACCGACATCTTGAGCCGCTGGATGTTGTCCTGGAGCGGTCGGACGGACGGCGCCGCGTCCTCGAACTTGTCGCGCACGACGGCGATGAAGCGCTTCGACGCCTCCTCGAGCAGCTCGACCGCGTGGCGATCCTTGGCCGTGAGCTTCTGGTCGGGCAGCGGCCCCTCGACCCGGTCGAGCAGCCACGAGAGCGCGTTGCTCCTGCCTCGGATGCGGCGCACCGGCGGGTAGCAGTCCTCCCAGTAGCGCTCGCAGATCTGCGTGATGACCTCGAGACCGGTCGCGAGGCCCTCGATGCGCTTCGTCTCCCAGAGACCGAAGGCGAGGTAGGTGGCGATCAACAGGTCCTTCGACGTGTCCGTCAGCAGCGCGCCGGCGCGCTTGACGCCATCCTCCCAGTCGAGGTTGCCCCCCGTGGGTGAATCGAGCGCGGTGACGTCGTTGCGCAGCTCCTCGTGCGTGAGCTCGTACTTCGCGTCGATGCCGACGGGGCTGTCGCCCGGGACCGGCTCGGTCCAGGGCTTGGCCATCTCGGCGAGCTCCCCCGCGAGGTCCTTCTCGGGAGGCTTCTCCTCCGCGGGCGCCGGCTCCTGCGCCACGTTGGCCGGCGGCGCGGGCTCGGCGGCCGGGGCCGCGGCCTCCGCCGCGACGGGCGCCGGAGCCGGGCCGGGCGCCGGAGCCGCCGCGCCAGCGCCGTTGTCGGGCGCGTCCGGGGGCGGGGGAGGCTCCGTGTCCGAAGCCGGCGCGTTCGCCCGCTCCGGGAGCGAGAGCTTCAGGCGCTCGACCGCGTCCGCCATGGGTCGGACCGCCGGCGCCTGGTCCTCGAAGCGCTCACCGACCACCGCGCGGAGGCGCTTGACCGCCGCGTCGAGGGCCTCGACCGCGTCGTGGTCGTCGGGCCCCACCTGGGTCTCGGGCAACATCTGGTCGAGCTTCTCGGTCAGCCAGCTGATCGCGTTGACGCGGGCACGCAACCGGCGCGCGGGCGGGTGCATGGCGTCCCAGTACCGATCCATCGACTCGGACAGGAGAAACAGCCCGGCGGCGAGCCCCATCAGACCTTCGGTCTGGTAGAGCGCGTACGCCGCGTAGCTCTCGATGAGGAGGTCCTTGCTCTTCGAGGTCGTCAGCGCCTGGGCGCTCTTGACGATCTGCTCCCAGTCCGGCATCCCCGTGGACGCCGACTCGAGCTTCGCCGCCTCGTTGCGGATCTCCTCGTGCAGAGGCTCGTAGCGCGCGTCCTCGCCGGCCGGATTCGCGTCCGACACCGGCGCGAGCCAGGGCTCGATGCGTGCCTTCGCCACCGCTTCGCTCATCGTCTCGCCCCCTCTGCGCCTGCTCTGGTCGGCGCTGTGTTCATGTCGGCGCTGTGTCCTCGACGGCGCTGTGTCCTCGACGGCTACGGTCAACGCAGCGTGCCGGAAGCGGCGCGCTGCGCGAGCGTGTCCAGCAACCCGCCGAGCGGGCTGCTCTCGTTCAGGCCCGAGAGCGTCGGGCCGAGCGTCTGCTGCGCCGCCTCGATGGCTTTGTCGCGCTCGGTCGTGAGCGGCCAGAGGCGCTGATGCGAAAGCTCGGGGTCACCGAGGAGCTGCAGCGTGTTCAGCGGCGCCGGCCCCAGCGACAGCAGCAGGCGCGGCTCGGGATCCTCGATCCAGAAGTACGCCGGGTGCGACGGCGGGAAGCCGAAGACGCGCCGCGACAGCTCGAGCCACACGAAGAGATCCACGTCCACGTGGACGGGACAGTCGAGCAGGGTCGCGCCCTTGCCCGGATCTGTCTTCGACGCGTCCTGACACGCCGTCAGGAAGGTCTGGTACGCGTAGAGATGCGCGCCCTCGCGCGCGCCGAAGAGCCGCGCGTGGACCTCGGCCGTCAGCGGATGAGACAGGGTCTTCTGTGCGATCTCGCTCGCGCGCGACAGGTCCGCGGCCTGCGGGACCGGCAAGTGCTGCGCGGCGTTCCGGAGCGCGTCGAGATCCATCTCCTTCGCCTGCGCGCCGAGCGCGACCGCGGCGTCGAGGAAGGGGCTGAACGCGATGGGCAGCGTCGAGAACGACTCGGCCGCCTGACCGGCCGGCGCGAGCGCGAAGAAGACGATCGGGAACTTGCGCCCCACGCCGTCCTCGCTCGGGATCAGCGCCGCGACGACCGTCTTGGCCGACCCGGGCGGCGTGAACACGACGCGGATCGGGTGGTCGGGCATCTCGCCCCCCGCGCCCCGCACGGCGTCGTTCGACTCCTGCACCCACTGCTCGAAGCTCCGCGCGGCGTCGTCAGCGACGTTCTGCCGAACGAAGTCTCCCTTGGCAGGAATCTTTCCGAAGAACCCCAGCTCCGCCATCGAATCTCCAGGACGTGGACCGGGGGGGATGAGACCTCATGAGAGGCCCTCAGGTCAATCGTCCCGAGGCCGATCTCGCGCCTCTTCTTCGCCGTCCTCGTCGAGGTCCGGGTCGTCGTCCGCGGCGAGCAGCCGGTCGAGCGCGCCGGGCCCGCTCAGATCGCGCCGCGTCTGGTCGAGCGCCCTCGCCGACGCGAGCAGCCGCTTCCCCACCGTGGGCCCGGCGATCAACATGATCGCGCCCCCGATGATCAGCAGCTCCACCCAGCCGAGTCCAAACACGCACGGAGCATAGCGCGACCCGAGGCGCTCGCCTCAACCCCGCTGCTACTCTGGACGCATGGGTCTCCGGCTCCCCCTCGCGGGCCTCCTCCTCGTGGGCTGCTACTGCTCGCACGAGGTGGCCGTCGACGCGAGCGCGATCGACGCAGCCGACGCCGAGGTCGACGCGGCGTCCCCGGTCTTCGTCTCCGGCTGCGAAGATCCCCGGCTCTGGTCGACCGAGCTCCCGAGCGTGGAGCTGCAGGCGCTCCTGGGCGGTGGCCCCTGCTCGCCCCCGCAGTACCCGCTCCACGTCGTCTCGCTCGGCTGGCCGATTCATCGGGGCGCCCCCGGTCCGGCGCTCGAAGACGTCGCGACGAGCTGCTGGCGTGTGACCGCCGCCGCGGACGGCTCCGGCTGGCGTGTCGGGGACACCTTCGAAGGCGGTCCACACGGGCTGGGACTCGCCGCGATCATCGGCTTCGAGCGCCCTGTCCGCTTCGAGGGGCGCGTGATCACGAACGACGGTCGCGCCGCGCTCGCCGTGGCCGAAGGAGAGGTCCAGCTGGACCGGCTGCGCGCCGTATCGAGCGAGGCCCGCGGAGAGGTGGGCGGTGAGGTGCGCGCCATCGCCACGGAGTCTTTCTACGCGACCTCCGAGGCGGTCCATCTCGAGGGCGAGGTGACCCCGGTAGCGCCCTTCGCCGACGCCGCCGCGCTGTCGACCTACTTCCTCGCCACCCTTCGCCGCGACCCCGCGGGCGTGTGGGTCCACGAGTCGTTCGGGCGGCTCGCCGCATCGAGCGAGACGCCGCTCGCGCCCGCCGCGCGCGCGCTCCTGGCTCGCGGCGGCGCCCACGTGGCGTTGGACGACGAGCTCTGGATCCTGGAGGTGGACGGCCCGCGCCGTGTCCCGCTGCCGGGCCCGCCGATCTCGCTGCTGTCGGGCTACGGCTACCTGTGCGGCCTGCTCGCGGGGGGCGAGCTGTTCTGCCACGACCAGGTCGAGCACGAGCTTCACTCCCGCCTCGTGGGCGAGGGCAGGCTGGTCACGGCGGCCCCGCTGGATCCTCCATACTTCTTCGACGGCGAGACCTTTCATGGCCTCTCGCGAGACGACCCGACCGCCTTCGACCCGGCGCGCTCGTTCCGCCCCGCCCCCAAGGATCTGAGCCTCATCGGCGAGCCCCTCGCGGTGCAGCACGGCGTCGTCATCGGCACCGAGGGCTTCCTCGACGCGCGCCCGCCCGACGGCCGCCCGGGACCCCGCGTGGCCCGACTCGACGACGTGATGGAGCCGGGCGCCATCACCGTCTGGGGCGCCGACCAGGCGAGCTACGCCGTGCGCCACGACGACGGGACGACCACGATCTACCGCGCGCCCTTCATCGACTTCTGCGACTGACCCTCACCACCGCGCACGAAACACGATGTGGGTGCGGGACGCCGGCGCCTTCGGCGACCCGAAGCCGACGTGCCGATCGCGCAGAAGCCCAGGGAGCGCCCGAAGCTCACCGCTGCGCGGTTGGTGCTGACCACGATGTCGAACGGCATCGCGCCGTAGCCGAGCGCCTTTCGCCTCGACGAGCGACGCCTCCCCCCTTCGCGTGACCGAGACCCAGCCGCGCCGGTCGTCCCGGAGGGACTCGGATTCGGATGCGGAACCGGTCGCAGAGAGCGGATGCCGACGCTGTCGCGGAGGCGGAGTCGGATGCGGTCGCGGAAGAGCGCATGCGGACTCGGACGCGGTGGCGGTCGCGGACGCGGACGCGGTCGCGGTTGCGGTTGCGGTTGCGGTTGCGGATGCGGGAGCGGCAGCGGCAGCGGCAGCGGGAACGGGAGCGAGAACGGCAGCGGCAGCGGGAGCGGGAACGGGAACGGGGAGCGGGAACGGGGAGCGGGAACGGGGAGCGGGAACGGGGAGCGGGAACGGGGAGCGGGAACGGGGAGCGGGAACGGGGAGCGGGAACGGGGAGCGGGAACGGGAGCGGCAGTGGGAGCGGCAGTGGGAGCGGCAGTGGGAGCGGCAGTGGGAGCGGCAGTGGGAGCGGGAGCGGCGGCGGGGGCGGGAGCGGCAACGGCGGCGGGGGCGGGAACGGCAGCGGCGGCGGGGGCGGGGGCGGGAACGGCAGTGGGAGCGGCGGCGGTCGCGGTCGCGGACGCGGGAGCGGATGCGGACTCGGACGCATCCATGTTCACGGAGCACACGGATGGCCGATCCCACCGCAGCCGGCGGCCTATTCTCGCGAAGCGAAGCGCGAGCCGCAGGGCCCGCACCGCCCCGCTGCTTGGGTCTCGCAACGAGCGAAGCGAGTCGCACTGAGCGGGCGACGAGCGCAGCCTCACGAGAGTCCGATCCGCGGCAGCGGGCGGCCAGCTCGCGAGCCGCGGGGAGCGCAGCGGCACGAGAGTCCGATCCCGCGGCAGCGGGCGGCCAGCGAGCGCGGCAGCGGGCGAGCGCGGCAGCGGGCGGCCGCCAGCGCGACAGCGCGAGCCGCGGCGAGCGCGACAGCGCGCGGCGAGCGCAGCGGCACGAGAGTCCGATCCCGCGGCAGCGGGCGGCCAGCTTTCGCGAAGCGAAAGCGCGAGCCGCAGGGGCCCCAGCGCCCCGCCGCTGGGGTCGGCGCCAAAGCGCGCGGAGCGCGCGACGCGCCGTAGTCGGGAGGGGGGCCCCATGGGCGCTTCGCCCCATGGGGGGAGGGCCTGCGTTCAGGCCCTCCAACAAGAACAGCTTCAGCTCCCGCGGCAGGTGCTGCGGCCGCTGACGATCTCACGCGGCGGGTCCGCCTGCGTCGCGCGGAGCGGCTGCAAGAAGACCGGGTTCCGCTCGCGACCGGCGATGCCGAAGAACGGCGCGTCGCCTCGGACGGGGCGGATCTCGATGTGGACGTCGACCTGGTGGTCGCGCAGGCGCCACGTCTGGGTGAAGACCCGGTTGCCGCGCGACTGCGAGGTGACCGTGCCCTGCTCGAGGAGCCGGAAGAGGCCCCACTCGCCCGTCTGCTCGAGGCGCTCGTGGATGCCATCGGCGCCGCGGATCTCGAGGCTCGCGCCCGCCTCCGGGCTCTCGCCCGGCCAGGTGAACCGGTGCCAGCGCTCCGGGCCGTTGTGGTACTCGACGCACTCGCCGCCCAGACAGACCTCCTGGGTGGCGACCCGCGGCGAGGGCAGGATGCGGGCGTCGAACTGGACCTGCGGGCCCTCCGCGCCAGGCGGGAAGAACACGTTGGTGATGTCGTTCGCGCGCTCCAGGTACTGCAGGAGCTGGCGACGGTAGGCGCGGCTCGAGTCCTGCCCGAGCGCGGTCGCGAAGACGAAGTTGTCGCCCTCCTTCGGGATGCGCCGGTCGAGCACCTCGTCGTAGAAGGCCCAGAGGGTGCCACCGTCGCGCATGTAGAAGGCGCCGAAGTCCGCCAGCGGGACGTCGTGACCGCTCGGGTTGAGCGGGTAGCCACCCTCGATGTTGCGGTGGTACGGCATGAAGACCTCGGTGCACCACGAGCGGCCCGCGCCGGACGCCTGGCTCATCGCCACGCTGTTCGCGGAGCCCTCGATCGGCGGCCAGAGCAGCGCCTCGAGGCGAGGACGCCAGCCGATCTCCTGGCTCTCGATCAGCGCGCGCGTGCTGGTCCGGGCCGTCTGGAGCGCCGTCGTCAGCGCCTCCTCGGTTCCGTCCGGCGTGTCGAGGTGCGCCTGGAGCGCGTCGCGCACGCTGTGAAGCTGCTCCTCGTAGGTGCCGATCGGCAGCTCCGGGGGCGGCGGGGGCGCCTGCCCCTCGGCCGGCGGCTCGGGAGGCGGCGCCGCGCCGAAGCGCGTGAAGCCCTCGAACGCCACGTACACGTGCTCCGGGGTCAGCTCGTCGTCGTCCTCACCCTCGGCGCCACCGCCGGTCTGCCCCTGCAGGATGCGCGCGATGGTCTGCCCACCGCGAACGCGGCGGACCCGTCGCCAGAAGGCGCTCCACGCCGTCTCCTCGACCACGTTCGAGTCGTCGCCGTCCGCGCTCTCCTGCCCGGGCACCGGGAGCGTCGTGTTGTAGAGGGTCTGCGCGAACAGGCGCCGGTAGGCCTCGGGGTCGCCGCGCGTCAGGTCGCGGAGAGACGCGAGCGTCTGCACGTTTCCTTGCGGCGGCACCACGCGGACCGAGCGGAGGAAGTTCTGCCACTCCTCGATGTACGCGGTGAAGTACTGGTTGCGCAGCTGGCGCAGGTCCTCTTCGCGCTGCTCGACGTCCTCGGCCGCGCGGAGCCCCTCCTGGCCGAGCACCCACGGCTCGCCGAACACGTTACCGTCCTCGCCGTCGAGCATCTCGCGCACCCGCGAGTCCCAGGCGCGTCGGGTGAAGGCGCCCCGGACGTTTCCGTCCGACTGCATGGGCCGCACCGTGTTCCCGACGAGCGCGTCGAGGTTCAGGTCGTACCCCATCGGCGCGATCTGCTGGATGATCCGCTCGAGGGCCATGTCGGTCATCGACACGCGGGTCAGCGCGCGGCGCGTCCGGTTCACGGCGTCGTCGTCGCGCGGGAAGCGGAGCGACGCGTCGGGCGGCACCGAGGTCGGATCGTCGGCCACGCGCTCGTCTTCGTCGGCCAGGAGGCTCGTGAAGAGCTCCGCCTGACGGCGCATCTCCTCCTCCTCGCTCTCGTCGACCTCTTCTTCACCGCCCGCGGCGTTGAACCACTGGCGCGTGATGCGGTCGGTCAGCCACTCGGCCTGCTCGTCCTCCTCGGCGAGGCTCGGCTCGCCCTCGGCGGTGGGTCGAGTGACCAGCAGGTGCATCTTGAGCCGGTCGTACATGTCCGAGTGCTCGGCGCCGGTCGGCATCGCCTCGCGGAGGACCTCGTAGCGGCGCCCGAAGTCGTCCATCGCGGACTCGTCGGAGGCCACGATCGGCCCGACCACCTCGCTGCGCAGCAGGTGCGTGTAGTAGCCCCCGAGCGGCTCGAGCACGTCGTCCTGGTACATGCCCATGCGCATCAAGATCGGGGCGCCGTTCGAGTCGTACCTACGCAGCTCCTCGAGGCGCTCGCGGAGCGGACGGAGCTCGCCCGGCTCGAGCGGTCCGCGCGCGGCGGCCGCCTCCGCCGTCCGATCGACGTCGTCCCGGATGTCGTTCAGGAAGCCGCGGCTGTTCGCCCACGCGATCGCGGGGAAGATCGTCAAGAGCAGCGCGGTGGCGAAGATGACGCCGGCCGCGATGAACTGGTTTCGCTTCTCCCGCGCGACCGCCGCGTCGCTCCGCGAGGCCACGTCGGCGTCGGGGAAGATGACGTTCAGGAAGACGTCGCGCAGGAAGTAGCTCTTCGACTCCTTGACCGGCTCGCCGAGGTTGACCTCGCTGCGGATGCCGAAGGCCTCGGCCATCTTGTGCATCACGCGGTCGATCGGGCGCCCCTCCTGGGTGCCGCTCGAGAGGTAGGCGCCGCGGAACATGGGCGTCTCGCCGTAGACGCTCGACTCGAAGAGCTGCGAGACCAGCGCGGTGCAGTTGCGGCGGAGCGATCCGAGCTGCTGCGGGAACGAGTACACGAGCTCGCGCGTCTCGATCTTCCGCTCCTCGCTCATGCGCTTCATCGCGCGCTTCTCGACGATGGTCGCCAGCTCGTCGAAGCGCTCCTGGAAGTGCATCCCGGGATCGGGCGGCGCGTCCGCCAGCGGGACGGTGAAGCCCCAGACCTGCCCGCGCTCTTGCTTCGAGAGATCGCTGAACGTCTCGACGAAGCCCGGCACGAGGTCGGCCTTGGTGAACATCACGTAGACCGGCAGCGACATCTGCAGGCGGCTCTGCACCTCGTCGATGCGCTCGCGCATGCGGCGGGCGAGGGCCGAGACCTCCTCGTCGTGCGCGCCGCCGAGCTGGTCGAGGGGGACCGCGGCGATGATGCCGTTCAGCGGCTTCTTGGGCCGGAACTTCTTGATGAGATCGAGGAAGCCGAGCCACTCGTCGCGGTCTTCTTCTTCGGTCGTCCAGCGCCCCGCGGTGTCGAGGAGCACCGCCTCGTTCGTCAGCCACCAGTCGCAGTTGCGCGTGCCGCCGACCCCGCGCACGCCGCCGCCAGAGGTGGACATGTAGGGGAACTGCAGCCCCGAGTTGCGGAGCGCGGTGGTCTTGCCGGCGCCGGGCGGGCCGACGATGAGCTGCCACGGCAGCGCGTAGAGCGCGTTCTCACCGCCCCGCGCGAGCTTGCTCGTCTTGAGCGCGCCGATCGCCTTCTGGAACTCCTGCTGCATCTGCAGGATCTCGGCCTGCATGTCCGGCCGCGCGCTCCGCGCCTGCTCGGCCGCCTGGGCCGCGAGCGCCTTCTCGAGCTCACGAGCCGCGCGCCGGGCGCGGATCTTCCGGGCGATGACGATCGCGGCAAGGACCGCGATCGCGAGGATGGTGACGCCTACCGGGACGAACCAGAACGGCTCCATTCCAGGAATGAAGAGCCAGGCCGCCCAGGCCAGAACCACCACGATGCCAGCTACGATGTACTTGAGCATTGAACTCGTCCCCGTCGATCCCCCGCCACGTCCGCCGTCACTCGGCGGTGGACGCCTGGCTCGTCTCTTGGATGTGCTCGACGAGGTCGTCGGCCTGGTTGGACACGCTCCACTGGAGACCGAAGTAGATGCCGAGAGACACGACCACCGCCGCGACGCTGATCCAGACCAGCGGCATGTGGCTACGTACGCCCCCGAGGTTCTCCTGCGGCCGCGCCGCGTGCGGCGCGAGGTTCGTGTCCCCGATCATGCCGGCGCGCTGCAGGGTCGATCCGACGTCTTCCACGATAGACGCCAGCTCGATCTCCCCGCCACGAACGCGGTACTGACCTTGAAATCCGAAGAGGAGTCCGAGGTAGTAGACCTTGAGCACTTCCATGCGCGAAGGATCTTGCCTGAGGGTCTGCAGTTTCTGAAAGAAACCTTCACCCGCGACGTTGGTGTTGAAGAGTTGCAACTGAAGGGAGCGCGGGAGCCAGTAGTCGCGCAGCTCCCCTCCCTTGCTCATGACGAGCTCGTCGGTCAGCGCCACCAGCGCATATCCGATGTCCTGCACGTCCTGCTGGGAGAAGCCGAGCTCGCTCGCTCGCCGCATCGCGCGGTCCACGAAGGAGCGCATGCGCTGATACAGCATCTCCGGCATGGGCTGCGACCGCTCATCGGCGCGGCGGATCTGCGCGAGCGCGTTGAAGACTTCCTTCGTGACCTCGTTGACGCGGTCCATGGCTCAGCCTCTCCTCAACCCTTACGGGGGATGCCCAGGAGCTCGACCTTGGTCTGCTGCGGATCGAAAGGTCTGGGCAAATAAACGGCGATCTGGCGGTCGGTGACGACGTTTCGCCAGTAGTTGTTCTCCGTCGACACGACGAAGTAGACGACCCCCGCCTTGACCGGGATCTCCGGGGGCGGGCGATAGGTGACCTCCACCGCGGCGCCCGGCGTGGCGGCGCTGAGGATGGAGTTGATGTCGCCCCACGACGCCATCTTGCAGAGCATCGGGAGCTTCGACGCGATCTCCTGCTCGCCCACGGGGGCGCGCACGCCGATGAGGTACTTGCTGCAGCCGATGATCCGGTCGTCGGTCATCTGGCCGAGGTACATGCCGTCCTCGCGCCCATCGAGGAACATCGAGACGTAGTGCTCCTTGACCGTCGCCTGGAGCAGCTCGGTGATCCGCGCGAAGAGGGGCTCGAACGTGCTGCGCAGGTCGTTGTAGTTGAACTTCGGCAGCGCGGCCGGGTCGAAGTCCGAGCTGAACGTGGCGAGCTGCCCGCCGAGCGAGAGCATCCACATGTAGGCCGTGCGGGGCGGCACCTCGGGCATGTCCACGAGGTGGTTCAGCACCGGCATGAAGGTGTTGATGGCGTTGAGCAGGAGGAAGCGCGTGACGTCGCCCGCGTTGTACTCGACCGTCGCGTCGCCCCGCTCGCGCGCGGCCTCGGCGAGCGCGCGGCGGCGCGTGCTCATCAGCCGGAGCAGCCGGCGCATGCCCGCGAGGATGAACGGCGACGCCTCGATGCGGAGGCAGGCCGGGATGAAGGGCTCGTTGACCGTCAGGTTCCCGGACGCGTCGCGCGTGACCTCGGCGATCTTCAGCGCCTCGTAGTCGTCCTTCGGCTCGGTGCCGAAGAGGATCTGCAGGTTGCGCTGCGCGAAGCTGACCTCGAGGCTCTGGCCCTCGCCCGTCAGGTCGGGCACGGAGCGGTTGGCCACGCGGAAGCGCGAGCGGCCGGCGCCGTTCTGCGCGTAGTTCGCGACCCCGTCCCGCTCACGCGGCACCGCGGCGTAGATCTCGAGCACGGTCTGCGTGTGCGGGAAGTGGCCCTCGACCGGGCGCGAGGCGGGCAGCTCGGGGTCTCCCGAGTCGCAGTCGATCACGAGCCCGTCCGGCAGCACACAGGTCAGAGCCTCGATGCGCACCTGGCCGCTCTCGAGCGCGCGTCGGTCGACCTCGACGCGGACCACGCCCCAGTTCAGCGGCTCGAGCGCGTCGAGGCGCGAGCTCGTGAAGACCTCGTGATAGAGGTCCTGCTGCTGCATGTGCTGGGGGCTCATCAGCAGCCCCTCGGACCACACTACTCTCAGCGGCGTTTTCATCGCGTTTCCCTCAACGGTTCGTCGTTCGGCCGGACGGTACCGCGATCAGGGCGCCGGAGCCGAGGGCGTTTCCGCGCTCGGGACGTCGGGCTGGGGAGTCTCGGGGGTTTCGGGGGCTTCGGGCTGCTCGACGCCGGACGCCTGCTCCTCCGCCGCGCGCTCGGCGGCGCAGATCGGGTCGTCGTCCGCGCACGGCGGCGGCGGGTACTCGAGTCGGACCGCGCCCTCGATCTGATAGTCGTCCAGCTCGAACGCGAGGTAGACGTTGGGCGGCTCGGGCGGCGCCTGGTCCGGATCCTCCTGGAGCGCCGCGCACTGCGCCTCCGCCTGCGGCGGGGGAAGCTCGAGGATGCTGCGCCACGAGACGCCCGTCGGCCGGCGCACGACCGCCATGCCGACGATGTAGTTCGCGTCCGGGTTCCGCTCGAACTGACGGTTCAGCGTGGTGTCCGGGTAGATGGTCAGCTCGTCCTTGCCGAGCATCGCGTCGCCCAGCGTGTCCTCGTCGCTGTTCCAGATCTCCTCGAACGTCGCCGTCTCCATCGCGCCGATGTTGGCGAGCTGGTAGATGCGCACGATCGTCGGGAGCGGACGCCCGTCGGTGTCGGGGTTGGCGCGGTCGCTCGCCGCGATGCGCAGGTTGGCGTTCTCCTGTGCATCACACGCCGGCCGGGCCTGGTTCCCGTTGCAGCCAAGGAAGACACTGCAGCCGAGGAAGAGCAGCGCCGAACGCGCGGCGGCTCGCTTGGAAGTGAGGATGTTCTCGCTCGCGGTCATGTCGGCTTCGCCTCGCGCGGGAGCCCATCGCCCCCGTCCGGTCCTCGTTGCGTGAAAAGCGCGTCGAGGAATTCGTTTCGCGTCGAAGCGTGCCCGATGGGCCGCCGAACGGGCAACAGAGTGACGAAGAGAGGGACGAATCCGTCGACCAGGCCCTGGATCACGTCCCCAATCTTGGGCGTCGTGAAGAAAATCGGAAACCAGGGTTTGACACGGGCGAGAAATGGTTATCGTCTGTGCTCGGCGGGGGGGACACGGTGTTTCACCCGCCCAGAAACAGGGAAGAAGGAGAAACATCATGGCACTCAACGCTTACGCCGCGCTCACCTGGAACGGTACTGCTCTCGACGGCGACTCCACCATGAGCGAAATCGGTGGTGTCGACGTCAGTGCGGATCATATCGAGGTCTACCAGCTCAACTGGGGCACGGTCATCGGTCATGAGCGGCAGGCGTCGCTCAGCGCCGCGCACCGCACCGCGGAGCCCCTCGTCTTCGAGCAGCGCCTCGACGGCACGGTCCCGCAGTGGCACCAGGCGCTGACCGAGAACGCGACCATCGCCGGCACGTTCAAGATCTTCGACACCAACCCCGAGGATGGCGCGACCCGCGAGCGCTTCAACATCACCATCGAGGGTGGCCGCGTGGTCTCGGTCCAGGGTGAGAGCCCCGACGCGTTCGACGCGGACCAGTCCAACAAGCCCTGCTACGTGCGCGTGAAGGTCACGTACCACACGATCACGTACGAGGACATGGTCCTCAGCAAGGTCTACACGGACAACTGGTCGCAGAGCCGCTGAGGCTGAGCGCGCTCGCCTCTCGGGCGCGCACCAGACAGATGAGCGCCAGGCTTCTTCGGAGGCCTGGCGCTTTCTTTTTCGCCGGTTCTATTTCCGGCGGCGGGGGGGTAGTCTCCAGCCATGTCCAGCCGAGGCCTGCTCTCCCGGCTCTCCACGGGATCTCGCCGCGCCGACGTGGTCTCGTCGGTGGTGGACCATCTGCGGGACATGCTGAATACGCGCATGGGCGAGTCGGTGACCGTGCCCGATTACGGGCTCGTGGACTTCTCCGACGTCTGCCACAACATGCCCGAAGCGATCGGCGCCATCCAGCAGTCGATCCGTGCGACCATCCTCAAGTACGAGCCGCGCCTCAAGAACGTGAGCGTGCGCTTCGTGCCGAGCGAAGACCCCCTGACGGTGCGCTTCGAGGTCGTCGCGCGCCTGGCGGATGCCCGCCGGAGCGTCGTCCGATTGCGAACCGCGCTGTCGGCCGGCGGCCACATGGACATTGAATAGCGGTCGCGCTTTGCAGGGGGCGCGTGGCGGTTTACTCTCGGCGCTCCCGAGGGAGCGGGAGCGGGCTTGTTCAACAAGTACTACCAGAGTGAGCTGAGCTATCTCCGCGAGCTCGGCCGGGAATTCTCCGAGGCGAACCCGTCTCTCGCCGGCCTCTTCGCCGAGCAGGGCGGCGACCCCGACGTCGACCGGCTGCTCGAGGGCTTCGCGTTCCTGACCGCGCGCATCCGCGAGCGGATGGAGGACGCGGTCCCCGAGGTCGTCGACGCGCTGGCCGAGATGATCGTGCCGCAGTACACGCGCACGCTCCCGGCCTGCTCGGTGGTGGAGTTCACGCCCCAGCAGACGGCGCTGCGCGGCCGCCACCGCCTCTCGGCGGGGACGGAGGTCGGCGCGCGCCCGGTCGAAGGCACCACCTGCCTCTTCCGCACCACCGTCGACCTCGATCTGCTGCCGCTGAGCCTCAGCGACTTCGCGTTCGATCACTCGGTGGAGGCGCACCCGGAGATCCGGCTCGGCTTCCGCTGCGCGCAGTCGGCCGAGACCCTGCTCGGCGAGACCAAGAAGCTGCGGCTCTTCCTGCATGGCCCGCTCGGGCTCACCACCACGACCTACCTCTGGCTGCTCCGGCACCTCGCCGACGTGCAGTACAAGGGCTCGGACGGCTACACGCACTCGCTCGGCAAGAACGCGGTGAAGCCCGTCGGGGTCTCGCCCGAGCAGCCGATGCTCCCCTGGCCCGACCTCGCGCCGGACGGGCTGCGGGTGATGCAGGAGTACTTCACGCTGACGCAGAAGCTGCTCTTCATCGACATCGAGGGCCTCGACAAGGTCCCGGCGGAGCACGCGACCGATCAGTTCGTGTTGACCTTCCGGTTCGATCGACCGCCCAAGCTGCCCGAGCGGCTCGACAAGGACAACTTCCGCCTGCACTGCGTCCCGGTCGTCAACCTCTTCGACATCACCGCGGACCCGGTCGCCCGCGACAATCGCGAGCACGAGTACCTCGTGCGCGCGAGCGGGGTGAACCCGCTGCACATGGAGGTCTACGAGGTCCAGCAGGTGACGGGGCTGCTCGCGAACCGGCGAGGGAGGCGAAACTACACGCCTTTCTACGGCTTCCAGCACGTGATGAAGAAGAAGGGCGAGCAAGCCTTCTTCATGACGCGGCGGGCGCGCTCGCCGATCGACGACGGGCTCGACACCTACCTCACCGTGCTCACGCCGGCCGACGTGGAGCCGGACTTCGAGGAGGAGACGCTCAGCATCGACATCACCTGCACGAACCGCCTGCTCCCGGCGGAGCTGCGCGCGGGCGACATCTCGGTGCCGACGCCGCGCTCGCCGACCATCGCGCGGTTCAAGAACATCACGCAGGTGACCCGGCCGGTGCGGCCGCCCATCGGCGGCGAGCTGCACTGGCGTCTCGTCGCGCACCTGGCGCTCAACGTGCGCACGCTCGGCAACGTCGAGTCGCTGCAGTCCCTGCTGAGCCTCTACAACTTCCACGAAGACGCCGACCAGCAGCTCGGCCGCCAGAACCGCCTGCGGGTCGAGTCGATCCGCGACGTCGAGGTCCGCGCCGCGCGCCGGCTCATCGATCGCGTGCCCGTCCGCGGGCAGCACACGACGGTCGAGGTCGATCAGGCCGCCTTCGCGTCCGAGGGCGACGTGTTCGCGTTCGGGAGCGCGCTGGACTGGCTCTTCGCGAGCGAGACGCCGCTCAACTCCTTCCATCAGCTCTCGCTGCGCCTGCACCCGTCCGGCACCCAGATGGACTGGCGGCCGCGCACGGGGACGCACCCGATCTTCTGACCGCGATGTCCGACGCATCGACCGGCGAAGTGGCCACGGGGCAGACGGAGTCCGAGCTCCCTCCCGAGCCGATCGTGGCCCTCCAGGAGCTCGCGGCGCCCGTGCTGAAGGCGGCGCCGCACTCCACGTTCTTCCACATCGTGGCGCTCCTCGAGCGGCTCTCGACCGAGGCGACCCGGGTCGGTGGAGACGGCCCCCCGGGGGACGAGCAGATCCGCTTCCGCCACGACTACGACCTCGGCTTCAGCGCGGGCGACATCACCCGCGTCGTCGTCCGGCCGCTGCCGCGCGGCCCGGAGGGCTCGCTCGAGGCGCCCAAGCCGATGTTCGAGGTGACCACGACGTTCCTCGGGCTGACCGGGATCGTCTCGCCCCTGCCGCTCTACATCGCGGAAGAGGTCCTGTTCGAGGAGAGCGACAACCCGGTCCGCCGGGACTTCCTCGACATCTTCCACCACCGCCTGATCTCGCTCCTCTATCGCTCCGTCTCCAAGTACATGCCGGCGCGGGAGCACCTGACGCACCGCGCCGACTCTTGGATGAAGCGGGCCCTCTACCTGACGGGCCTCGATCCCGAGATCCAGACGCGCGGGATGCGCGTGCACCCCTCCAAGCTGGTCCGCCTCGCGCCGCTCCTGGCCGGCCGTGGACGCGGCCCGCGCGTGCTGACGTTGGCCCTGCGCGAGGTCCTCGCGGAGGCGCTCGAGCCCGATGGCACCGTGCACATCGAGGAGTTCGCGGGCGGCTGGATCGAGGTGGATCAGCAGCAGCGCATGGCGCTCGGCGAACGAAACGCCTACCTCGGCGTCGAGGCCATCCTCGGCAAGCGCGCCTACGATCAGAGCGGCCGCTTCTGCGTGAAGATCGGCCCGCTCCACAGCCACAACTATCAACGCTTCTTGCGCGACGGAGACATGCTCCCGCTCGTCAAGGACGTGGTCGAGCTCTGCTCGCGCGAGTCGCTCGACTTCGACGTGGAGCTGCACCTCGCGGCGGACGCCGTGCCCTCGTTCACGCTCTCGGCCGCCGAGGGAGGCTCGTCGCTCGGCCGGGACACCCGCCTGCGCGGGGCGACGCGCGCGGCCGAGGTGATGACGATCTCCGACGTCGGCAACATGGCACTCGACGACGACGAAGAGTCGGACGAGCGAGAGCCCGCCGCCGCTGAATAGAGCGCGGTGAATCGGGGCGGTGATCGGGGTTCCCCTGCCCGCCCAGCCCGCGTATGCTCGCGCTCCTGTTTCCAGCGTGGAGGGGAGAGACGTGTCCGTACAGCCGAAGACGCTCGTTAACCGGATGACGCCGACAGCTCGGCAGATGCTCGAGGCCGCCATCGGGCGCGCCGCGAGCTCCGGGCACTATGAGGTGACCATCGAGCATTTCCTCGCTCAGATGGTCGAGCCGGACGACGGCGACCTCGCGGCCATCTACCAGCACTTCGGCAAGAACCGAAAGCCGCTGCAGAACCGCGTGGAGAAGATCCTCCAGCACATGAAGACGGGCAACTCGTCTCGCCCCGTCTTCAGCGGCTCGCTCTGGAAGTGGATCCAGGACGGCTGGGTCTACGGATCGCTGGAGTACGGCGCCGGGCTCATCCGCACCGGGCACCTCTTCTACACCCTCATCCGTCACCCCGGCCGCTACATCGGCGAGGTGCTCCCCGAGCTCGAGGACTTCTCGCTCGAGGAGCTCGAGAAGGATCTCGACGAGGCGCTCAGCGTCACGCGCGAGGAGTTCGAGGCCGGCGCGGTCCAGACGAGCAGCGGCGGCGGCGCGGGCGGCGGCGAAGGCGGCCCGGCCCCCCGCAAGGGCGAGGGCGCGCTCGACCGCTTCTGCACCAACTTCACCGAAGAGGTCCGGCAGGGTCGGCTCGATCCCATCTTCGGCCGGCACCGCGAGATCCGGCAGTGCGTCGACATCCTGAGCCGGCGCCGCAAGAACAACCCCATCATCGTCGGTGAGCCCGGCGTCGGGAAGACCGCCCTCGTCGAGGGCCTCGCGCACGCCATCGTGGCCGGGGACGTGCCCAAGCACATCGCCCGCTGCGAGGTGATGGCGCTCGACCTCGGCGCGCTCCAGGCGGGCGCGGCGATGAAGGGCGAGTTCGAGAACCGCCTCAAGGCCGTGATCAACGAGGTGAAGGGCTCCGACAAGCCCATCATCCTCTTCATCGACGAGGCGCACACGCTGATCGGCGCGGGCGGGCAGAAGGGCGGCGGCGACGCGGCGAACCTGCTCAAGCCGGCGCTCGCGCGGGGTGAGCTGCGGACCGTCGCGGCTACGACGTGGGCCGAGTACAAGCAGTACTTCGAGAAGGACGCCGCGCTCGAGCGCCGCTTCCAGCCGGTCAAGGTCGACGAGCCGAGCGAAGAGAACGCGATCGTCATGCTGCGCGGCCTCCGCGAGCTCTACGAGAAGAGCCACAAGGTCCGCATCAAGGACGAGGCGATCATCGCCGCCGTCGAGCTCTCCAACCGCTACATCGCGGGGCGTCTGCTGCCCGACAAGGCGGTCGACCTCCTCGACACCACCGCGGCGCGGGTCCGCGTCGGCCGGCAGACCAAGCCCGAGTCGCTCATCGAGATCGAGGCCGAGATCGCGGCCCTCGAGCGCGCCACCCAGGCCATCCAGCGGGACGTGGAGCACGGCGAGGAGAAGCGCCGCGAGGAGCTCGAAGAGAGCCTGCAGAGCCTCGAGAACAAGAAGATCCTCCGCCAGGAGCTCTTCGAGCGCTGGCAGGTGGAGCTGGCCCAGGTGGAGGCCATCCTCCGCGAGCGCGGTGAGCTCGACGAGGAGGAGGAGGGCGACGAGGCCGAGGCGGAGGGCGACGGCAAGCCGGCCGAGGACGCCGTGAGCGAGACGGCCAAGGACGAGCCGCCGCCCGTGGCGGAGGCGCAGGCCGAGGCGTCGGCGAGCGACGGCAGCAACGGCGCTGGCCAGGTCAGCGACGACGAGGACAAGCTCATCCACGTCGACGTGGACGCGGACGCGGTCGCGCACACCGTCTCGGTCTGGACCGGCATCCCCCTCGGGAAGATGCAGCGGGACGCGGTCGGCAACGTGCTCGCGCTCGAGGAGAAGCTGCGCCAGCGGGTGAAGGGTCAGGAGCCCGCGGTCGAGGCCATCTCGCAGGCGTGCCGCATGGCCTTCGCGGGTGTGCGCAACCCGGACGCGCCGGTGGGCGTGTTCCTCTTCGTCGGCCCGTCCGGCGTCGGCAAGACGGAGACCGCGCTCGCGCTGGCGGACGAGCTCTACGGCGGCGAGCGCTTCGTCACTCAGATCAACATGAGCGAGTACCAGGACAAGAGCGCGATCTCGGGCCTCATCGGCTCGCGCGCCGGCCTGGTCGGCTACGGCGAGGGCGGCATCCTCACCAACTCGGTGCGGCAGCGGCCCTACTCGGTCGTGCTGCTCGACGAGTGCGAGAAGGCCGACCCCGAGGTGCTCAACCTCTTCTATCAGGTCTTCGACAAGGGAGAAATGAACGACTCCGAGGGTCGGAACATCAACTTCCGCAACACGATCTGCATCCTGACCAGCAACCTGGCCACGGACGAGATCATGAAGGCCTACGAGGGCGACGAGACGCCCGAGGTCAGCGACGTGGTCGCGCAGATCCGGCCCATCCTGAGCAAGTGGTTCAAGCCCGCGCTCCTCGCGCGCATGACCATCGTGCCGTACCGCCCGATCGACCCCGAGACGATGAAGATGATCGCGGGCCTCAAGCTCAACCGGCTCGTCCGGCGCATCCGCGAGTCGCACGGGATCGAGACGACGTTCGAGCCGGAGCTCGTCGAGGAGCTGGCCAAGCGCTGCACCGAGAGCGAGACCGGGGCGCGCAACGTCGACCACATCCTGCGCAGCACGCTCACGCCGATGATCGCGCAGGGCTTGCTCGAGCGCATGGCCGACGGCGACGAGCCGTCCGGGATCGAGGTGTCCATCGCCCCGAGCGGCGAGTGGCGCGTCGACGTGGACGTGGCCTGAGCGGCTCCGGCCTCCGGGTTGCGAAGCACAGTCGAAAGTGAGACGATTTCGGCGCCTTACACCGTGACCATTTCATCGCCCCCCTCCCCTCCGTGCCCCGCGAGAACGCGGGCACGGGCAGGGGCAAGGGCCGGGGCAAGGGAGCGGCGCTCGCTTCGCGGGCTCCGCTAGCACGATGCTTCCGCTGCTCGTACGCATCACGAACACGCAAACCGGCGAGACCGAGCACTCCGCGTTTCCGAGCTCACCGGTCCGGATCGGCCGGAACCAGCTGAACGAGCTGGTGCTCAACGAGGGGTTCGTCTCCCAGTGGCACGCGGTCGTCCGGTTCGACGAGCACAAGGTGCGTTACGTCGACCTCGGCTCGACCAACGGCACCATGCTCAACGGCCGTCGGCTCGCGCGGCACATGCAGGTGGAGGTCGACCCGCAGTCCGATCTGCGCATCGGCCCGATCCAGCTCGCGTTCGCGCGCGCGCAGGTGACGCCCGACATGTACGCGGCGCCGCGGACGACGATCTTCAACCTGAACACGCTCGGGACCAGCGGGGACAGCGGGATCATGAACGCCACGATGGCGTTCAACCCGAACGACCCCGCCACCGAGCAGCAGAACACGATGTTCATGCCGCAGGGGGTGCCGCCCGGCGCCGCCCCGCAGGCGCCGGCGAGTCCGTCGGTGGACATGCAGCGGCTGCTGGCCATCACGGAGGCGACCAAGCCCTTCTACCAGCAGTACCGCAGCGCCTGGACGCAGGTCCTCTCCGCGCTCCGGCGGCAGCTCGAGGCGGCCCCGGGCCCGCAGCGCGCGGGGCTCGTGCTCTCGCTCTGCCAGCAGTTCCCGCAGCTGACCAAGGAGCCCGAGTTCCGGCAGCTCGCCAGCACCCTGGGCGTGGACCCCGCGGCGCTCGGCGAGGTGGACGCGAGCGCGTGGATCGACCGACTCGGCGGCTCGGCGGCGCCAGCGGGACAGCAGATCAACACCGCGGTCGCGATGGAGCGCGTCGGCGCGATCCTGGAGAGCTACAGCCAGGCCTTCGTCGAGCTTCGAAAGGGCTACGAGCAGTTCGGCGAGGAGATGGCGCTGCAGCTCGTCCAGGAGCGCACGCCGCTGCGCGACGCCCAGAGCGGCCAGGAGGTGCTCGACTATCTCCTCGACTGGGGCACCGACGGCGGAGAGCGCGTGCGGGAGCTGACGCGCGCGTTCGCGGACCTCGCGCTCCACCAGGTGGCCCTGCTGAGCGGGGTGATGGAGGGCGTGCGCAGCCTCCTCGGGACGCTCTCGCCGCAGCAGCTGAGCGGGCAGAAGAACTACCCGCTGGCCAAGAGCGGCGGCGGCGGACTGCTCGAGGGGATCTTCAACTCCAAGAAGGCCAGCCTCTGGCGCACCTTCGCGGACACGCACCAGCGCCTCGCCGAGGAGGACCGCTTCAGCCGTGAGGTGTTCGGCCGCAACTTCGCGCGCGCCTACTTCATGGTCACGGGCGGCCACATGCAGGGCAACGACGGAAGCGGCGGCGGCCCCGACCGCACGGCGCAGCACGGCTACCACGGCTCGCAGACCTCGCCGTACAACCAGTAGCGGAGCGGCCGAGGGCCATGAGACGCGGCGCGTGGTTGGCGGGGATGCTGCTCGGAGCTTGCTCCGCCGGGGGCGGCACGTCGGTGGACGCGGGGCGAAGCGCGTCGGACGGGGCCGTCGCGGACGCGGGCCGCGACGCTCGGGCGCGCGAGATCCCCGACTCCGGCTTCCTCGCGTGCGAGACCACCACCGCCTTCGCCGATCCGCTCCCGGCCACGCTGCTGTTCACGGTGGACACGAGCGGGTCGATGAACTGTCCCGCGAACGATCGGAGCTGCGCGAACGCGGAGCCGAGCCCCGCGCCGGACGACTCGCGGCTCGACGTCTTCCGCGGCGTGCTCGACGAGGCGCTCCGCGGCCTGCCCGACGCCACGCGCGCGGGGCTGTTGACCTACCCGGTCACGTTCAGCTGCGCGCGCGACGAGCCGCGGGTGCCCATCGCGGAGCTGCGCACGGCGCGCGCGGACATCGACGCGGCCCTGTCCGCCCTGCGGCCGGAGGGCATCACGCCGACCCACGACGCGGTGGCGATCGGGCTGTCCCGGCTGGCCGCCCGCTCCGCCGAGGAGGCGCGGTTCTTGGTGCTCGCCACGGACGGCGCGGCCACCGTGTGCATGGGGTGTGACGCCGCGTGCTCGTTCGACGCGCTCGACCGCGACAACGAGGCGCTCATCGAGACGGTGCGCCGCGCGGCGAGCGGGGGCGTGGCGACCTACGTCATCGGCGTGCCCGGCTCGCAGGGCTATCGCGGCATCCTCTCTCGCATGGCGAACGCGGCCGGCACCGCGCGCGCTGGGTGCAGCGACGCCGGGCCGACCTATTGCCACTACGACTTGACCGACGCGGGGCTCGACTTCGCGACCGCGCTCCGCGAGGCGCTCGGGGCCATCGGGGAGTCGGTGCTGCGCTGCGAGTACGACATCCCGCCCAACCCGGACGGCAGCTTCGACCCGACGCGCGTCAATGTCCGTCTCACGGACGAGTCGGGGACGGAGACGAGCCTCCCGCGGGATCCAGGCCGCGCGGCGGGCTGGGACTACTCGGACGACGGCGCCCGCATCGAGCTCCACGGGAGCGCATGCGAGCGCGCTCGGGCGGCGACGGGCGGCCGGATCGACGTCCTGTTCGGCTGCCCGACCGAGCTCATCTGATGGCCACCCTCCGTCCTCGTCTGGCGACAGGCGGCGCGGCGTCACGCACTTTCTTCCTCCGGCGCGCGGCGGGTGGGTAGACTGCGCACCATGTCTCGCGTCCGTCTCGACCACCTCCTCGCGCCCGGGCTCATCGCCGCCGCGGCGGTCTTCGTCGTGCTCGCCTGCGGCGGGAGCGACACGCCCGAAGAGCCTCCCCCCGTCTGCTACCTGTCCCACCCGGTCCCGGACGGCGGGATGGTGCGCAACCTCGACTCCAACGAGTGGGCGGACCTGGTGGTGCGCGGCTACCGCGAAGGCGCGTCGAGCAACCAGAATTGCGTCGGTGATCCCATCCAGTGGCGACCGACGGATCGCGCGTGCGAGGTGCACGAGCCCGACGACGAGCGCCCCCCGCAGGCCGTGGAGCTCACCGAGGAGTCGGTCGTGATCGGCCGGAGCGACACCGTCGCCATCAAGCCCGTCTGGGTGATCACGCATCGCTTCGAGGACGGCGACGGATTTGGCCCCGTGGCGCTCACCGAGCGCACCGCGGAGGGCGTGGCGGTCCGCGCGATCGGCTCGCTGCGCATGCCGACGGACCGGGCGCGGCTCCGGCTGCGCGAGACGGGCGGCCAGCAGATCGTCGTCGCGGATGGAGAGCGCTGCCCGCCCGAGGACGACGGCGCGGACGACGCCCCCACCAACGTGGAGCCCGAGGAGGGCGCGGCGGAGGAAGAGGAGCCGACCTGCATCCGCTACGCGCGCATCCTGCCCGTCGTCGGCGACCAGCTGATGAGCCCCGAGCTCCGCACGCGTGAAGGCCAGTGCCTCGGGCCGGCGCAGATCTACCTCTCGCGCGAGCAGACGGTGGCCCTCGAGACCGGCTGGGAGCGCACCTTCAAGCTCGCCGCCTCCCTCGAGTACCGGGGCGGCGCCGTCATCGTGCACGAACAGGTGGTGGCCGAGGACCGCGATCCGCGCGATCCCGGTCGACCGGCGCGCCTCTTCCGCACCACGGACGCCGACCGCGTCGTCCACCTGCGGCGCGGCGGGATGCGGAGCGAAGGCATCCCGCTCTTCGAGCGCGCGGTGCGCGCCGACGGCTCGACGCAGCTCCCCGTCGGCGAGAGCGACCGCGAGCGCGCCAGCAATTGATGAGCTCCTGATTGCGATCCGCCCCGGGATCGGGGAACAATCCGGCCACCTTTCTCAGATGCAGGGGAGCACGGCGTGGCGGGCGAAATCGAAGATCGGGGCGGAGCGCAGGTTCATTGGCTGGTCGCGGGCAAGTTCGGGCTCGGCGAGCGCAAGAAGACGCTCGCGTTGACGCGGGCGGACTTCGACGACGCGCTGAAGAATCGGGGCATCGAGATCGTCGCGAGGGTGCCGGACGCGGTCGGGAGCGACGAGACGCGCACCTACACGCTGAAAGTCGAGTCGCTGAAGCACCTCACGCTGAAGCACGTGGTGGGCGCCATCCCCGAGCTGACCGAGCTCGCCGCGAAGGCCGACCAGGTCGCGAAGCTGAAGGACCCCAGCGTCGACTCGCTGAGGGAGGTCGTCGGCGAGGGCAAGCTGCTCGACGCCATGAAGCAGCTGGTGGCGCCGGACGAGGCGAAGCCTGCCGGCGGCGGTGACGGCGCGAGCGGCGACACGGACGCGATCTTCGAGAAGGCCGAGGTCCAGAAGAAGACCGCCAAGAGCGCGATCAGCATGTTCGTGAAGGCGACGTCGAGCGCCAAGCCGAAGGCCAAGCCGGTCTCGCGACAGCTCCGCGATCTCGTCGAAGAGGTCGTCTGGGGCATCGCGGCCGACGTGCTGCGCTCGGACGAGGTCCGCGAGGTCGAGGGCTCGTGGCGGGGGCTGCGCTTCCTGCTCACCGAGTGCCCCAAGGACTCGCAGATGGAGGTCATCCTCCTCGAGACCGACCCGGAGCACGTGGTGGAGGATCTCTCCACGCGCGAGCGCGGCGACGACATCGACGAGCCGGACTGCATCTTCGTCCCGCATGACTTCCGCACGACGGAAGGGCTGCGCGAGGTGGCCGACCTCGCCGAGCAGGAGCTGATCCCGATCGTGGTCGGCGCCGCCCCGCAGCTCTTCGGGAGCGACGACCTGCAGGCGATCCCGGACGCCTTCGAGGCGCTCGAGCGCGCGCGCAACGAGGATCTCCCGGAGTGGGCGACGGAGTGGGACGCGCTGCGCATGGCGGAGTCCACCCGCTGGCTCGCGGTCGCGCTCAACCGCGTGGCGCTACACGCCGAGGGCGCGGGCGTCGCGCAGCGCACGGTCTTCGGGTCGGGCGTCTGGGCCGTCGCGGCCATGCTCGCGGCGAGCTTCCGCGCCACGGGCGGCTTCGCGCGCATCTTCGGCAAGGCGGGCTCCCTGCGCGCCCCGGCCAGCCACACCATGGGCGCCGGCCGCTACGCGGACACCGCGGCGCCGACCGAGGCCTTCTACGCCATCCAGCCGTGCGAGCTGCTGGCCAAGAACGGCATCTTCGGCATCGGCAGCGCGCGCAACTCGGACCAGCTCGCGCTCATCAAGGCTTCTTGCGTGCGTGGCGCGGCCGACGCGGTGCCGCTGCCTGCGCAGATCCTCACCGGGCGCGTCGTGCGCTTCGCGAGCTGGGTGAAGGCCCAGCTCCCGGAGGGGTGCGACAGCAAGACGGCGAACGACATCTTCGTGAGCGCGGCGAGCGTCTTCCTGTTCCCCGGTCAGGAGGCGGCTGCGCACGTGCGCGCGGCCACGACGAACATCGACGGCGAGGCGCACGTGATGGTGCGCGCGGCGGCCAACCCGGCCATCGCGTCCATCCCCTTCGAGATCGCCTTCCCGCTCCCCCTCGGCTGGAGCGTGCCTGCGCCCGAGCAGAGCGCGGAGGAGAGCGCGGCGCCCAAGCCGGACGCGGGCGACGCGGCCACCGTCGAGGGCGAGACCACGGCCGACAAGAAGGACGGCGTCGGCCTGTCCGGCGGGAGCGTGGGATTCGACGCGAGCCTCGGCAAAGACGACTGAGCCCCGACGCGGACGCCTCACGCGGCGGTCGACGCGGCCCATCCACGCTTACGCGGGTGGGCCGCTCGGCGTTCCGGAGCCCTTACTAGCCGGAGGAGGGGCTGGCCGGAGGAGGGGCTGGCCGACATCCAGGCTGCGCTCCAGACGATTGCGCGCGACGAGGATGTGCATACCGAGCTGACGTTCGATCATGCGCCGCGTGGAGCAGCGCGTCGCGCTGAGTGGATCGAGGTCAATCGTCGAGGCGGAGCTGGCGGCGACGCAGCGTGGTGAGCTCGTCCTCGAGCGCCTGGGCGCGCGCCTCTTCGGTCGAGAGGCGCTCGCGGAGCAGCCGCTCACGCTCGCTCGCCTCCATCGGCTCCGCGGCGGCCACCGATCCCTGGGTGACCACGAGCGTGCGCGGCGGGGCGTCGGTGAGCATGGCGCAGCCCGCGAAGAGCCCCGCGAGCGTGGCGCCGACGAGCAGGCCGCGGAGCTTCTTGGGGGCGACGCCAGCGCTGCCGCTCACCCGCGAAGAGCGCAGCTCCGCGATCTCGTCCGCGAACGCGCCCGCGCTCGGGCGGTCGTTCGGGTCCGGAGACAGCCAGCGGGCGAAGTGCGGCTTCAGGAACTCGAGCTCGCTCGACCGCGGCCCCGACGGCGCGACCTTGCTGCGCTTGCGCAGGAAGCCGTCGACGTCGGTCGACTGCAGGTCCGACAGGTCGGCCTCCTCGATGGTGTGGAGGAGGGAGAGCGCGAGCGCGAAGACGTCGGCCTTGTTGGAGAGCGGCACCTCGGCGTGCTCGTCGAAGATGCGGGCCGCGACCTCGGGCGAGAAGTACATGGGCGTGCCCGCGAGGGCCATCTCGCCGTTGGGCGCCGCCACGCCGAGGTCGAGGAGGATGGGCAGCGTCTCGGGCTCCTCGTCGCTCGCCCCGGTGCGGAGCTGCACGAGGAAGAGGTTCTCGGGCTTGATGTCCTGGTGACGGATCCCCGCCGCGTGCAGCGCGGCGAGCGCGCGCGCGAGGCGCTCGAAGTGCGCGAGCGCTTCATCGAGCGGGAGCGGTCCGCGGCGGATGCAGTCGAGGAGCAGCTCGCCCTGGTAGAAGGGCATCACGAACCAGAGGCGCTCCTCGTACCAGCCGTGGTCCTTGAACTGGACCAGGGACGGGTGGAACGCGCTGGCGATCAGCGACAGCTCCCGGATGGCCCCCTCGCGGGCCGCGGGGGTGCGCGCGCCCCGGTGGAGCAGCTTCAGGGCCACGACGTGGCCCGGCACGCGCACGTCGCGCGCGCGGTAGACGTAGGCGAACTCGCCGCCGCCGAGCTTCGACTCGATCTCGTAGCGGTCGCCGATGACGGTGCCCGTCGGGAGCGGCACCACCTTGGGGCGCGCGGCGGCGAGCTGCTCGGCCGTCGGCGGCGCGATGAGGAACGCGTCCGGCAGCAGCTCCTCGAGCGGCGGCACGTCCTCGAAGATGTCCTCGAGGAGGAGCTTGGCGTAGCCGACGGCCGCCTCCACCTTCCGCGAGATGGCGTCGCGGGGCACGCCGAGCACGTAGGACAACTCCTCGACGTTCAACCCCGCGCAGACATGGAGCTGCAACACTTCTTGCTCATCTGCGCCGAGCCCGAAGCGGACCTCGTCGAGCCCTCGGCCCCAGTTGTCGGGCCGACCGGGAGGGGTCGGCTCCCAGGGCACGGCGCTCATCGGGGCGTCGAGGCCCGCGCCGAAGAGCCGCTCGTACTCCACGAGGTTCTTCGCGGAGAGGAACAGGCCGGCCTTCTTGGTGGGCGCGCGCTCGATCTCCTCGGTGATGCCCTGCTCGCAGTCGTCCTCGATCGCGGCGATGGCCTTCTGCGCCGCCTCGCCGTCCCGCATCTGGACCGTGAGGTAGGCGCGCAGCGCCGCGGCGTGCTCCTTGATGAGCCGCTGGCCCACGACGCCGGCCGCGGTCTTGTAGAGACCGCTCGCCATGACGACCTTCACGGAGGCGCCAGCGGTCTTCTTCTCGGCTGCGTCGGCGGCGCTCGGCGGGGCCTCCGTGGCGGGCGCCTCGTCGGGCGCGGCGGTCCGGACGACCGGCTCGCTCCGGGTGGCGAGCTTGAGGCCGAGGCCGCGCTGCGTCGCCGCGAGCAGGCGCGCGAGCGGGCCGGGCTCGGGGCTCGGCGGCGGCTCGGCGGGCGTCTCGACGCGGATGGGCGGCGGCGCGGTGGGCGCGGCCTTGGTGGCGATGCGCACGCCCAGGCCCTTCTGCGTGCCGGAGAGGATGCGCTCGACGCTCGACGGCTCGGGCTTCTCGGCGACGCGCTGCACGCCGGACTCCGGCCGTCCCTCGGCCTTGCTCGCGGCCTTCTTCGCGTCGGGCCCCAACCCCTGATGGGTTGCGCCGACCATGCCCTGCGTCTTCATCGCCACGACCCCCGCACGAACCTACGCCCTTCGGGTCCACGATCGCAAGAAAGGCCCCTCACGGTGCGGCCTCCGGAGCGCTGGCCGCCGCGCCAGGACCCACCCGCACCAGCCGAGTGACCATCGGGTAGCGCAGCCGATCGGACTGGGTGGCCGCGCCGCGGGACCAGAACACGGTCCGGGTGCGCTCGAGCACGGAGCCGTCTTCCCCCTCGTCGACGACCTCCTCGGCCCCGCTCGGGAGCCGCGGGTCCACCTCGCGCTCGACCACGGCGTGGGCTCGATGCAACACGCGGGTGTTCCACTCCACCCGCGGCGCGCGGCGCGCTCCCATCAGCTCCACCCGCATCGTCCCGCGGTAGGCGCTCGCGCGGACGCGCACGTGGAACGGGTACGGGTTGCGGATCCGGACGTCCTTGTTCGGCCAGCTCACCGCGGCGTCGAGGCCGGCCGGGATGTAGCTCGAGTTGCGGGTGTGGGGATGGTGCTCGGTGATGTCGAAGCCCGCGAAGAAGGCCGCGGCGTGCAGCGTCGCCGCCGCCTGGCAGACCCCACCGCCGATGCCCTCGGTCCGCCGGCCGCCGCGGGCCAGCTCGATCGCGGGCGCGAAGCCGCGCTCGAAGGTGCGCTCGCCCACCACCTCGTTGAAGGACAGCTCCCCCCCGGGGTCGATCACGGCCCCGTCGAGGAAGCGGGTCGCCAGCTCGATGTTGCGCGCGCGACCGGCCGCCTCTCCGTAGAACGCGTAGCGGGTCTCGTGCGCGGCCACGACCTCGGTGAAGCGCGCCTCGTGCGCGTCCCGCACCGGGTACGCGGCCGGCGCGATGGGCCGCACGGGGAGGCGCAGGAAGACGCGATCGGTCTCGAGCGCCTCGGCCACGGCCGCGGTGGCCGGCGTCAGGTTCAACGACACGCCCGGGCGGCCGCCGCGTCCGTCGACGTCGGTCGGCTCCGGGTCCACGCTGGCCCGGCGGCGGAGGTCCGCGAGGAACGCGTGCGTGATCTCTTCGTTCACCTCGCGGTCCCAGTCGAGGGCCCGGCTCTCGTCCGTCCAGGCGTTGAAGACGCGCGCGTGGAGCGGCGCGTCTCCGCGCGCCTCTCGCAGCGCCGCGAGCGCGCCGTCCGCGTCGACCGCTCCGCCGAGCTCCCGCCGGGTGGCCCGCACCACCTGCGAGCCGGCGTCCAGGCTCAGCTCGGTCTCGTGCCACTGCGCGGCGAGCCGGCGGACGAAGGTCTCCGGATCCCCCGCGGGGAGCCGGACGCCCGCGAGCGTCACGGGGCGCGACTCATAGGCGCGCAGCTCGCCCACGGCCCAGGCGAGCCCGAGCCCCGCCGCGACCACCGCGGCCCCCATGAGCCATCGGCGCAGCCCCACGCGGGCGGGCCATCCCAGAGCGGGCGGCGAGGTTTCGACGACGGAGGACATGGCGAGCGGCGCTTCGAAGCTACCGGCTCTCCCCTTCGGCGCCAAGATTCCCGGGACGAAGACGGTTTTGACACGCTCGCGTGATGCCGTGATCATCGGCTCGATGGCGGTGGAAGCAGCGGAGGAGACCGCGAGCGAGCCGGACGTCGAGGCGGAGCAGTTCGTCGCGGTGAGCGTCTTCGTCGTCGCCAACGACAAGGCCGAGGACGTGCACGGCGCCTTTCTCGCGCGGCCACATCTGGTGGACGAGGCGCCGGGGTTCGTTCGGATGGAGGTGCTCAGAGGGCTCGACGACCCGAAGGAATTCTGGCTCGTCACGCACTGGCGAGACGAGGCCAGCTACGCGGCGTGGCACCACGGCCACACCTATCACGCGTCGCACGCGGGGATCCCGCGCGGCCTGAAGCTGGTCCGGGGGAGCGCCCAGGTGCGCCGGATGCGGAGCATCGCCCGGTGACCACGGTGACGACGGCCCGGAGGCGCGCGGTCGAGTGGCTCGAGCGGGAGGCGGACGGCCTCGCGCGCGCGGTGACGGATCTGCAGTACACGCGCGTGCCCGCGCTCGCCGCCCGCTTCGGCGAGGCCGGCCGCGTCAAGTGCGAGCAGGACGCCCGGCACCACCTCGACTACCTGACCAGCGCCATCCGTGGCGACAGCGACGTCCTCTTCGTCCGGTACGTGGAGTGGGCCAAGGTGCTCCTCGCCGCGTACGGCGTCGGCGTGGAGGATCTTCGGCTCAACCTGGAGACGCTGCGGGAGGTGCTCCTGGCGCAGGTCGCGGCCGAAGACGCGGCGCTCGTGACGCGGCCCATCGACGCGGCGCTCGAGCAGCTCGACGAGATGCCCTCGAGCCTCCCCAGCATGATCCGCCCCGGCGCGCCGCACGCCGGGCTCGCGCGACGCTACCTGGACGCGATGCTGGCGGGGGAGCGTCGACGCGCGATGAAGATCGTGACGGGCGCGGTGGAAGACGGCGTGCCGGTTCGAGACGTCTACCTGCACGTGTTCGAGCCCGTGCAGCACGAGATCGGCCGGCTGTGGCAGGAGAACGAGATCTCGGTGGCCACCGAGCACTACTGCACGGCGATCACGCAGCTGGTGATCTCGCAGCTCTACCCCTACGTCTTCTCCGCCGAGCGGCGCGGCCTGACCTTGATCGCGACCTGCATCGAGGGCGACCTGCACGAGCTGGGCGTGCGCATCGTGGCGGACTTCTTCGAGATGGAGGGCTGGGACACCATCTACCTCGGGGCCAACGTGCCGCTCGCCGGCATCGTCGAGACGGTGGCCGAGCGGCGGGCCGATCTCGTCGCGGTCTCGGCGACGATCTCCAAGCACACGCGCGCCGTGGAGGCGCTGGTGAAAGCGCTGCGGGGGAGCGACACGACGCGAGCCGTGCCCGTGATGGTCGGCGGCTATCCCTTCAACCTCGAGCCCGAGCTCTGGCGGCGGCTCGGGGCGAGCGGCCACGCGCCCAACGCGAGCCGCGCGGTGGAGGTCGGGCTCCGCCTGGTCCGAGGAGCCGACGCGTGACGAAATCGCTACGCCTGGGCGTCGCGCTCCGCCTCGACGAGGCCGGCGACATCGAGGAGGTGCTCGTCGACGGCTTCGCGCTGACGGAGGGCTCGCCCCGGGGCTTCGTCGAGATCCTGACCCCGGCCAGCGCGGAGAAGGCGAGGCTCTTCCTCGCGCGCATCCGATCCGAGCGGGCCGCCTTCGACTGGGAGCTGACCGTCTCCTACGCCGGGCGGCTCACGGTGCTCACCTTCTCCGGACGGCTGCAGGACGACGGCACGATCGTGGTGGTCGGGGGCCGGAGCGCGCGCGACATCGAGCGCATGTACGACGACCTGCTCCGCATCAACAACGAGCAGGCCAACCTGCTCCGGAGCACCGTGCTCGAGCTGTCGAGCATCAAGCGCCGGCCGACCGAGACGATCGACGAGATGATGGAGCTCAACAACGAGCTCGCGTCGCTCCAGCGAGAGCTCGCTCGCCAGAACGTGACCCTGGAGCGGCTCAACCAGCAGAAGAACCAGCTCCTCGGGATGGTGGCGCACGATCTGAGAAACCCGCTCGGCGTGGTGGCGGGCTACGCGCGCACCATGATGGAGGGACTCGCCGGGCCGACCACCGAGCGGCAGCAGCGCTTCCTGGAGCGCATCGCGCGCACGAGCGAGCACATGCTCCGCATGGTCGACGATCTGGTGGATCTCTCGTCCATCGAGTCGGGCCGCGTGGAGCTCGAGCGCAGGGAGCTCGATCTGGCCGCCATGCTCGCGGACGCGGTGGCGCTCAACCGGGTCCTGGCCGAGCGCAAGGGCATCGCGATCGAGCTCGACGTGACCGGCACGCTCACGGTCGCGGCGGACGGCGGCAAGCTCCGTCAGGTCGTCGACAACCTGCTCAGCAACGCGGTGAAGTACTCGCACGAAGACACCACGGTGCGGATCGAGGCGCGCGTCACCGACCCCGTCGTGCAGGTCTCGGTCGAGGATCAGGGACAGGGGATCCCGGAGGCGGAGCTCGCGCGGCTGTTCGAGCCCTTCGGCCGGACGAGCGTGAAGGGGACCGCGGGAGAGAAGAGCACCGGGCTGGGCCTCGCGATCGTCAAGCGCATCCTCGAGGCGCACGACGGGACGATCGAGGTGCAGAGCGAGGTCGGGGTCGGCTCGACCTTCCGCTTCACGCTCCCGCTGGCGCCGGACGTAGAGGCGCCCTGAATTGAAAGAAGCCGCCGCGGTGTCCGCGACGGCTCCCTTCGAGCAACGAGCGTCGGCTCACATGCCGCCGGCGGTGCCCTCGCGGCAGACCAGGATGCTGAACTCGACGCGACGGTTCGTCTGACGGCTCAGCTCGGTGGCGGAGCGCGCCTGACGCGACTCGCAGGCCTCGTTCGCGCGGGGCTGCGTCGAGCCGTAGCCCACGGTCTCCATCATCTCGCGCGGCACGCCCATCTCGACGAGCGCGAGCGCGACCGCCTCCGAGCGCTGCTGCGAGAGCGACATGTTGTTGTTCTCGTCGCCGCAGGTGTCGGTGTGACCCTCGACCCGCACGCGGCGGATGTCCTCACGGCTCTGCGCGGTGCGGACGACCTCCTGGAGGATCGCGCGGTTCTGCGCGTCGAGCACGGCGCCGCCGGTCGGGAAGTTGATGAGGACGGGCATGTGGACCCACTCCTCGGTGCAGGGACCCGTGTTCGCGATGGGCTGCGGCTGGGCCGGCTGCGCCGCGACCTGCGGGCAGACGGGGCAGTTGCACTCGGGGCACTCACCGCCGCCACAGGCGCTCGCGATCAGCAAGGCCACCGTCGCGACCACGACGTTCAAAGTCATCCGGATCGTCATCTCTCTCTCTTCTCCCCCAGAGGCCGTGCCTCCGCTGAAATCGGGCGCGAGTATCACCGGCCGGGGGCGCGCTTGGCAATAGAGCACACCTCGAAAGCCCGGGACCGAGCTCCCGGGGCCGAGCGCTCAGAGAGAGCGGAGGTACGCGACCAGGTCCGCGCGCGCGTCGGCGTCGAGCGCGTGGGCCTCGCCGTGGCCGGCGATGAAGGTGTCCGCGAGCCGCGCGGCCCGCCCGTCATGGAAGAAGGGCGCGCGATGCGAGACCGCGACCAGACTCGGCGACTGGAAGGGCTCTCCCGTGCCGACGAGGTGGTTCGTGTTGTCCGTCATCGCGTCCCCGGAGTGGCAGTCGACGCAGCCCGCGGAGCCGAAGTGGCCCCGCCCACGCTCGATCGCCGCGGCGTCGCGGGTGTCGCCGCGCGGCGCCGGCAGGGAGTCGACCCAGGCCGAGATCGCGTCGACGTCGTCTGCGTCGAACGAGGTCTGCATCCGCTCGAGCAGGGTCCCCCGCATGATGTCGTGCATGCCCGGCTGATCGCCCGACCAGTGGAAGGGCGCGGTGTCCATGATGCCCCCCGTCAGGGTCTGCGTCCGGCGCGGCCCGGCGGGCTGGAAGTTCCAGACGAAGCCGTCTTCGGCTCCCTCCGGGTGGCACGACGCGCAGGCCAGGAAGGCGGGGGTCTGCATGTGGAAGAGACGGTAGCCGCGGGGGTGGCCGATGGGCGCGGCGACACGAACGGTCCGGACGTCACCACCCCGATCACCGAGGAGGTGCAGCTCGTCCCCGTCCGCCGAGAGCGAGAGCAGCGTTCCGTCCGGCGCCATCTCGACCGCGCCGGTGGGACCGTCCACGACGGGCGGCGATTCGATGCAGGGCCTCGACGAGGCGGACGCCTCCACGGCGAGCAGCGAGCCGGCGATGCCCGCGAAGGGGACGCTCGTGTCGGAGCTGGCCGCGCCCGCGGCGCTCGCGACGTAGAAGCGGCTGCCGTCGGGGCGCACCGCGAAGTCCACCGCGAGGGCGACGAACGCGAGCGGGCCCGAGTCGCGCGCCTCGCCGTCGGCCGGGAACACCGTCAGCGCGGCGTGCACGACCCCGTTCGGGCACTCGTCACCGCCGCCGGAGTAACCCTCGGCGGCGACGTCGATCGGGTCCGAGACCGAGCGCTGGTGCAGCATGGCCACGCCCCCGCCCGGCATCGCGCGGATGCGGTAGGCCACGTTGGGCACCAGGGTCAGCTCGGTCGGCTCGCGCCGCATCGAGGCCAGGGTCACCCGGCTGCGGGGGACACGCCGGTCCACCACGACGCCGTCCGCGTCGAGCGTGAGCAGCTCCGCCGAGCGGAAGCGGCTCACGTAGAGGCGACCGTCCGCGACCACCACGTCGCGGAGGTCGTCGTCGAGCCGGACCCGCCGCGTGGGAGGCCCGCCCGCCGCGGGCAACGTCACCAGCTCACCGCCCGCGCAGGCCACGTGCAGCGCGTCGCCGTCGACCGCGAGCCCGCGAGGCTCCGCGCACACCGCGCGGCGCGCGACGATCTCCTGCGTGTCCGGGTCGAGCGTGACCAGCTCGCCGCGATTGCGGACGACCACGTGCAGCCGACCCGCGCCGTCCGAGGTGAGCCGACCGGGGACGCCGCCCTCGGGCAGCGAGACGAAGCCGGTCGGCGCGCCGTCCTCGAAGAAGGACAGCGCCGCGTGGTGGGGGTGGCCGATCACGAGCCGGCCGTCGGCGAGGGCGTGCAGGGTCCCGCCTGCGATGGGGACGCGAGCCGATCCCGGGGCGGGGAGCTCGTCGGCCGGGGCGGCGCCCCCATCGGAGCTCTCCGCGACGCCTCCGTCCGCGACGAGAGGCGGCACGGCCTCCACGCGATGGCAGCCCGCCGCCGCGACGAACGAGACCAAGGCTACGAACGTTCCTCTGCGCATCTGCCGTCCTCCCCTGCGATCAGCCTGAGGGAGATCGACTCCCCCGACAAGCCCGGTGTCCGTGGTGTGGAGCGCCAACGACGCCCGCTACTCACGACAGTGGGTGGTCGAGGGGCGCGCGTTTTTCCAAGCGACGCGCGATCGACGAAAAAAGGCTCACCAGGGGTTGATGATCTCGCTCTCCTGCGTCGTCGGCCGGGGGCGAGGCGCGGGCGGAGCGAGGGGGCGGACCGCCGGCGCGGCGACGGGGCTGGGCCGGGCCCGCGGGGCCCGCCGCGCGGCGGGCTGGCGCGTGGGCGGGAGCGTGATGCGCAGGGCCGGCTGGCTGAGGTGGGCCAGCACCACCGAGGTGTCCTCGTGCCCGGCCTGGCGCAGCTCCAGCTCGACGCGCTCTGCGTCGGCGGGGCGCGGGATCTCGAACGGCGTGTTGCCGAGGAGCACGCCGTCGGCCGTCCAGACCTGCGCGCCCTCCGGGGTGCTCGAGAGCGAGATCGTCTCCGCGGCGGCCGGGGCCGCGGGCGGCGTCTCGGGCGTCTCGGCGCTCGGCGGCGCGGCGATCTCGGGCACGATCTCGGGGGTCGGCTCGACCTCGGGGATCTCCGTCGACGCCGTGGTCGTGTCGGAGGCCGGGAGCGCGTCGTCTCCGAAGAGGAAGAACGCGGCCGCGAAGGCGCCGCCGCCGAGCACGACGAGCGAGAGCGCCGCGACGACGATCCACGCGACCGGGCTCTTGCTCGTCTCGGTCTCCGCCGGCAAGGCGTCCGGCGTGGCGGGCGACATCTCGATCGCGCTCGGGCGCTCGCCGATCATCTGCGTCCGCGGCACGCCGCTCACCGAGCGCATCACCGCGTCGGGCGTGCTCCCCGAGGCGACGCGCGCGAGGTCGGCCTTGAGCTCCGCCATCGTCGCGTAGCGCGCCTCGGGCTGCTTCTCGAGGCAACGCAAGATCACCGCCTCGAGGCCCGGCGGAACCGAAGCGGGGGGAGGCAGGACCTCGCGCGGCGGGATGGGGCGCTCGTAGACGTGCTTGGTGAGCACGCCCATCAGGTTGTCGGCGTCGAAGGGGACCTTCCCGGTCGCCATCTCGTAGAGCATCACGCCGAGCGCGTAGAGGTCGGTGCGGTGATCGACCTCGCGCCCCGAGCACTGCTCGGGCGACATGTAGTGCGGGGTCCCGAAGACCTGCCCCGCCTGGGTGAGCTTCTTGTTGCCGCCGTCGCCCACCTTCGCGATGCCGAAGTCGAGCACCTTGACGAAGTCGACGCGCTGGCCCTGCTTGACGAGGTGCACGTTGTCGGGCTTGAGGTCGCGGTGCACGATGCCCCGCTCGTGGGCCGCGCCGAGGGCGTCGCAGAGCTGCATGCCGACGTCGACGATGCGCTGCACGTCCATCGGCCGCTGGCTCTCGATGGCCGCGCTCAGCGACGGGCCGTCGAGGAACTCCATCACGAAGTAGGTCGAGCCGTCGGGGAGCGAGCCGAAGTCGCTCACGTCGCAGATGTGCGGGCTCCCGATCGCGCTCGCGCTCTGCGCCTCGCGGCGGAAGCGGGCCATCACCTGCTCGTCGCGGGAGACCTCCTCCTTGAGGACCTTCACCGCGAGGCGCTTGTTGAGGACGACGTGCCGCGCCTCGTAGACGAGGCCCATGCCCCCCTTGCCGAGGATGCGCTCGATCGCGTAGCGGCCCTCGAGGGTCGTACCGATGAGCGGATCCGGGGGATCTTCGGCGGGCGGCGGGACGACGCGGAGGTCGGGGGCGTGGTCGGTCATATGGCTCTTCTCGGGGAAGCGTTGCGCCGTACCGACCGCCCCGTCCCCCTCTACCTTGGGCAGCTCACTGTGACGCACAACGCGCCGGTCGTCCCGCCGAAATCTCTCGAGCTTCGTCCGTGTCCAACCCTGGGGACCATCACCCGTCGCGGAGCACGGCGGCGGGCGGCGCGGGCGTCTCGGTCTGATAGTCGGGCTCGCCGCGCAGCTCGGAGGCGATCGGGAACCGGGCCGCGTCGAGCGCGTTCAGCGCCTCCTCGCAGCGGCGTGACCGGGCGTCGAACCAGCGCGCGCGGGTCGCGGTGACCATGCAGAACTCGTAGCGGTCGATCGCGGCGAGCTCGATCGGGCGCGCCACCTCGATGAGCCTGGTCTCGTAGACGGCGAGCAGCTCGTCGTCCCGCAGGATCACGTCCGGGATCGGGCTCTCGAGGATCTGGCGCGCGAGGCGCACGCGCATGTCCCCGAGGCGGGAGGCGGCGGCGATCTGCCAGCGCGGGATCGCGAGCGGCGCGACCTGCCCGTACGCCTCCTCGGCCTCCGCGAGGAGCGCGCGCTTGCGCTCGAGCCACGGGGCGAGCTCTCGCTGCGACCATCGCTCCACCCGCGCCAGGCTCGCCGCGCCACGGAAGCGCGGGAAACGCAGCGCCTCGAACGCGAGGCGGCGCCCCTCGGCGAGCTGATAGAGCGCCTCGCTGGCCGCGTCTCGGAGCAGGGCCCGCTGGAGCTCGCGCTCCTCCGGCGGGAGCGGGAGCGCGTCGATCGCGGCGTCGGCGCCGCGCGCGTGGATCTGGATCGCGGCCCGCCAGCCCGGCTCGGCCCGGTCTCGGCGCTCCTGCGCGAGCCACCCCCGCGCCTGCATCACGTGCGCGCGGGCCAGCTGGGTCGGCGTCGCGTGGCGCGCGTAGCGGCGGACGAAGTCGCGGTAGTGCGCCGCCTGTCGCTCCGGCTCTTCGGCGAACACGGCGCCGATCGCGAAGACGACCTGGGCCGCGAGGGCGGGGCGGCGCCGCCCGTAGAGACGCTCGAACAGCGCCGCGTCCTCGAGGGCGCGCTCGGTCTCCCCGAGCCCCATGCGGAACAGCACCGCGTCTTGCAGACCCTCCGCGGGATCGGGGCAGGCCTCCCCCTCGAGCGGCGCGCAGGTCGCGTGCTCCCGGGCGTAGCGCTCGTACCAGTCGGCGGCCTGCCCGTAGATGGCGAGCGCGTGGTAGTTGGCGCCGACCTGGTGCACGGCCCGGACGGCGAGCTCCGGGCGATCCGCGAAGGCGTTCACGAGCGTGACCCGCACCCGGATGGCCCGGCCGAGGAGGCGCGCGGACTCGTAGTGGATGGCCGCGTTGTAGAGGTAGCGCGGCGCCTCCTCGCAGCGCGGGGTGCGACGGGCCAGCGCGACGAAGCCCTCCGCGGCCTCGCGGTGGCGGCCCGCCTCCCCCATCGCGCGCGCCTCCTCCGCCCCGAGCCGGCAGGTGAGCGGCGTGAGCGCCTCGCAGACCTCGGCCTGCTGTGGACAGTACGAGGCCTCGATGCGGGGGATCGCGGCGCGCATCGCGTCGAAGCAGGCGACGCGCCCGCGCCGCTCGGCCAGCACGCCGAGGCTGTCGAGCCAGAGGTTGGCGGCGTAGGGCCCGACCTCCGAGTCGGGGTGCTCGAGCGCGATCCGCGAGAAGAGCGCGGACGCCTCCTCGAAGCGGTTGGCCTCGTAGAAGAGGCGCGCCCAGCGGTAGAGCACGATCGGCCGCTCGGGGTGCTCGGGCGCGGCGCAGGCGAAGCGGCGGAAGGTCCGGCCCATGCGCTCCTCGTCGTCGGTGAGCGGGCGCGCGCTGAGCGCCTCGTCGGCGGGCGCGCGCGGCGGCTCACGGGATCCCAGGTGACGGTCGTAGCAGAGCACCGCGCCGTAGGCGGCGTCCGCGGCGAGCTGCGCGTCCGGCTCCGCGTCGAGGGTCGCCTCGAACGAGGCCGCGCACTCGCTCCAGCGCTGCTGCTCGAAGAGCAGGTCGGCCCGGAAGAACGAGACGCGCGCGCGGGACGGCCGGTCGCGGTGATCGAGGCGCGGCAGCTCCAGCGCGTCGAGGCGCGGGAAGGCGTCGAGGAGCACTCCGTAGAGCGCGGCCGCGTGACGCATCGTCTCCGCGTCGCGCGTGCCCGGCTGATCGTCGGTGCCGATCGCCTCGCGGTGCCAGGCCGTGGCGAGCAGGAGCAGCGCGGTCGCGGTCTCCTCCTGGCAGGGCGTCTCGCCGAGCGCGGCGAGCCGCTCCGCCTCCTCGCGCTGCGCCGCCTTCGGCCGTGACGCGATGGTCGCGTCGAGCACGCGGTGCTGCCAGCGACAGAGCGACGCGTCCGCCTGCCGCTCCGCCATCAGCTGGTGGTGCAGCGCGACGCTCTCGGGCCACTGCCCCGTGTCGTGGTAGAGGCTCGCGAGCGCCTCGAGCATCAGGAACGCCTCCTCGTCGTCCGCCGCCACGCGCCGGAAGAACGCGAGCGCTTGCGCCGGCCGCCCCACGCGCGCGTAGGGCATGACGAGCTCGCGCCGGGCCTGGCGCGCGAGGGTCGCCGCGTCGCGCGCGTCGGGGTGCTGGCGGGTGTGCTCCAGCAGCCGCACGAATTCGTCGAGCGCGCCGCGGAAGTCGTCCTGGTTGAAGCGGACCCACGCGAGCTTGTAGCGCGCGTACCCGAAGACGGAGTTGCGCTCCGGGGGGATGGCGAGCACGCGCTCGTAGAACTGCCTCGCCGGGTCGAGCTCTCCCTCGGCGAAGTAGTGCTCGGCGAACGCGAGGTAGGCGTGCGGCACGAAGCGGCTCTCCGGGAAAGCGCGGAGCAGGCGGTGGTAGACCTGCCGCGCGCGGGTGTGCTGCTCGATGGCGCCGACGTGCAGCGCGAGGGTGAAGAGCGACTCGTCGAGCCCGCGCCGGTCGGGGTGGTCGGCGACGAGCTGCGCGAGGGTGCGGATGGCGGCCTCGCGGTGCTGGCGCGCGGACTCCTCGGCCTCGCGCTGCTGCCGGGTGAGGCGGCCGAGGACGGGCGCGTCGCCGCGCGCTTCATGGATGGGCGCGTCGAGGGCGCGCGCGCGCACGGTGGCCTGCTGCCGCAGCTCGTCGTGCGTCATCGCGAGGCGCTCCAGGACGTCGCCGTGCCGCGGGTCACGGGCGTCGGTGCGGCGCAGGATCCGCTCGAGCACCTGCACCTCGCGCTCGAGCAGGCGCCGCTCGCGCCGCGCGTGATCGGGCGTGCGGAGCTCCACGCCCGGATCGAGCTCGAAGCCGGGCGCGGTGGTTGCGTCGGTCGCGGGCGCCTCCGCGGCCGGCAGCGCGGCGGGAGGAGCGCGGCGGCGTGAGACGGCGACCACGTCGACGCCCTCGCAGCGCGTGACGGACGCCTCGACGGAAGGGTCCACGCACGCCGCCTGCGCGAAGGCCGACGCGGGCAGGCCCAGCGTCAGGGTCACGGCGAGCGCGCGGATCGGTGCGCTCCGCCGAGCGAATGGCTCGAAGGTCATGGCTCTCTCCTCCTGCGGGCGCAGCTCGCCCTCGGCGTCGCTCGGCGCGCTCGCGTCTCTCTCGGGTTCTCCGCGCCGCTCGGGGGTCAGCGTTCGTGGCGCGGTCGAGGACTTGGAGGCCGGACGCCGAGCGCCCTTGGGTCGAATTATTCCTCGAGCGCCTGATCGACCGCGCGCGCGAGCCCCTCGACGTCGAACGGCTTGGGCAAGAAGCCCTTCGCGCCGTCGGCGATGAGCGGGGTGACCTCGGCCTCGGTGTAGCCGCTCATGATCAGCACGCGCTGCTCGGGCAGCCGCGCGCGGATCGCCGCGAAGGTCCGCGGGCCGTCCATCTTGGGCATCACCATGTCGAGCATCACGAGGTCGTAGCGCTCTCCCTGCTCGAGCTTCGCGAGGGCCTCGACCCCGCCGTGCACGCACTCCGGCTCGAACCCGAGGCGCTTGAGGAGGCGCTTGGTGGCGCGCGCGAGCGGCTTCTCGTCGTCGACCACGAGCACCCGCCCCGCGCGCGCGCGCTCGACCGGGACCGCGCTCGGTCGCTCGACCGGCGCCGCTTCGCTCAGCGGCAGCGAGATGATCGCCGTCGTGCCCGCGCCGACCACGCTCTCGAGGGTGATGGTCCCCTCGTGGCTCTCGATGCAGCCGTAGACCATCGAGAGCCCGAGCCCCGTCCCCTCCCCCTTGGGGCGCTTCGTGAAGAAGGGCTCGAAGGCGCGGATCATCGTCTCGTCGCTCATGCCGCAGCCGCGATCCCGGATCTCGAGCACGAGGCGTCCGGCGTCGACGCGCGAGGCGATGGTCAGCTCGCCCTCCCCGCCCATCGCGTCCACCCCGTTGAGGCACACATTCGTGATGGCGTGGGCCAGCTGATGCGGGTCGCCCTCGACGATGTCGCGCGGCGCGTCGAGGTGCAGGGCGACCTCGACCCGCTCGCGGAACGTGCCGCGCAGCACGGTCAGCGCGTCGGCGACCACCGTGTGCAGCGAGACCTGCGTGCGGATGCGCTTGCCGCGCCGCGCGAACCCGAGGAGGTTGGCCGTCAGGTCCCTGCCGCGCACGGCGGAGCGCACGATGGCGGCGGCGTCGTCGTGCTGGCGGCTGCCGTCGGGCAGCTCCTGCTCGAGCAGGGTCGCGAAGCCCACGATCGACCCGAGCACGTTGTTCATGTCGTGCGCGACGCCGCCCGCCAGCCGCCCGAGCGCCTCGAGCTGCTGACGGTGCCGCATCTCTTCGGTGAGCTGGGCGTGCTCGGCCTCTCGCTCCGCGCGCGCCGCGATCTCCGCCCGGAGGCTCGTGTTCGCGCGTGAGAGCGCCTCCGTCCGCTCCGCGACCTCCTCCTCGAGGAGCCGGCGGTGCCTCTCCAGCGCGCGACGGTAGCGCTGCACGCGGTCGCCCAGCGCGAGCGAGAGGAGCAGCCCCTCGACCGCGAAGGCGATCTGAAACGCCTCCGCGGAGACCCAGACGGGCGGGAGCACGTCGAGCGCGTTGAGGATCGAGATCGCGACCCCGAGGCTCATCGCGCCATACGCGAGCAGGAACCAGCGCGCGGACGAGAAGCCGGCGCGCCACCGCAGGACGCCGAGCGTGCAGGCGAACGCGAGGATCCCCAGCACCAGGAGCGCACCCAGCACCTGCCACAGCGCGCCGAACACGAAGGGCGTCAGGACGATGTGCGCGAGAGCGACGGCGGCGACGACCTGCATCGCCTGGTCCGCGCGCGGCATCCGAAGACCGAGGCTGAGGAAGCTCCGCGTGAACCCCGCCATGAAGAAGATGCTCGCCCCGATCAGGACGACGATCCCCACCGAGTTCCACCACGTCGCGTCCGGCCAGAGCATCTGGAAGCCCAGGCCGGCGTGGGTCGCGCTGAGCCCGCTGACGCTCGCGATGTAGAGGACGTACCAGAGGTAGCTCCGGTCGCGGAGCGACACGAAGAGGAAGAGGTTGTAGAGCGCGAGGCCGAGAAGGAGGCCCAGCAGCCCCCAGTGCCACGCGGCGTCGAAGCGAGCCGCGCGGGCGTGCGCCTCCTCGCTGGACCAGCGCAGAGGGACCTCCACCGGGCTCGTGGACTGCACGCGCATCAGGTAGGCGTGCCGCCCGGCGGGGAGCTCGAACGTCGGCACGCGGTGATCACGCGGCCAGGCCCCGTGGGGCACCGCGTCCCCGGCGCGCTGCACGTCGAAGCCGTCGCCGGCGAGCCGGTAGAGGTCGACGTGGTCGAGCGGCGCGTAGTCCACCTCGAGCAGGCCCGCCCGTGGCGCGTCCACCGTGAAGCGCAGCCAGTGGGCGTTCTCGTTCAGACCGAACGAGAGGTGGTGCCGCGCGGTCGCTCGATAGCCCTCCTGCGCGGCGGCCTCGCGGGCGGTCCACGCCTGGCCCGGCTCGACGAGCACCTCCACGTGTCCGGCCAGGGAGACCTGCTGCGCCGCCTGCGCCGACGACAGCGCGAGCGGCGACACGCGCTCCGGCGCCTCGGCGCAGCCCAGCAGGCTCGACGCGAGGACGAGCCACGCGCAGATGCGCGGCTGGGAAGGAGGGGACACGTGGCGCACGAACGGCGGATCCGCCCGCCCGTCGAAGGGGCCTCAACCCGGCGCGGCGGGTTCCGGCTCCTCTTCGGCCGCTTCGGTGCCGTGCGCGTGCAGGGCGATCAGCCGCGCGTCGATGTCTTCGAGCAGCGTCTTCGCCACGCGCTCGTCGATGACGCCGCTCCGCTCGGCGTCCTCGACCGACCTCCGCTCCGCCTCGAGCAGGCGCTCCGCCGTGCGCTCGATCTCCTTCTCGAGCGCGCCGGTCGCCTCCACGGCCACGTTCTCCAGGGCGAGCTCGAGCTCGGCCTGACGGCCGCTGAGCTGCGCGCGCAGTCGATCGTAGGTCTCCTGGCGGATCTCACCGCGGGAGAGGGCCTCGTCGAGGGTGTGCAGCGCCTCGCGCGTGGCGCCGAGCGCGCCGCGCAGCCGCATGTACTCGCCGTGCCCCTCGCCCCCCTCCACCGCGCCCGCCCACGAGAGCACGCTGCTCATCGACAGGCCCTGCACGAGGATCGAGACGAGCACCACGCCGAAGGTCAGGTCTATCAGCAGGTCGCGCTGCGCGAAGTCCTCGGGGAGGCTCAGGGCCAGCACCATGCTGAGGCTGCCCCGGAGGCCGCCCCAGATCAGCACCACCGGCCAGCGCTTCGGGAGCCGCTCGGCGCTCTTCTTCAGGACCGCGTCGACGATGAAGATCACCACCGCGCGGGCCGCCATCAGCGCCGACCACGCGATGAGGATGCCGTCCCAGTGGGAGAACATGCGCGCGAGGTCGATCTCCTTGCCCAGCAGGAGGAAGACGAAGCTGTTCGCGGCGAACACCGCGTACTCCCAGAAGGACTCGACCGCGATCTTGTTGGTGGGCGTCAGCCCGAAGCGGGCGCCGACGTTCCCCGTGGCCATTCCCGCCGCGACGACCGCGAGCACCGGCGAGGCGTGCGTGACGTCGGCGAGCAGGTAGCTGCCGAACGCGGCGATCGTGGTGAGCATGATCTCGACCAGGTGGTCGGTGACCAGGGTGGTGACGTAGCTGACGAGCAGCCCCACGCCGACGCCGATCGCGAGGCCCACGAAGATCTCCCACAGGAGGAAGCGCGCCGCCCACCACGCGGTCACCGGCTCGCCGTGCTGGCCGATGCCGAGCACCGCGCCGAGCACGATGAACGCGACCACGGCCACGCCGTCGTTGAGGAGCGACTCGCCCTCCATCAGGACGGCCAGGCGCTTGGGCACGCCCAGCTCCTTGAAGAGCGCCACCACGCTCACCGGATCGGTGGCCGCGCACATGGCCACGAAGAGGAACGCCACCATCAGCGGCAGCGGCGCCTGCGCGAGCGGCTCGAGATAGAAGGCGAGGCCTCCCGCGATCGCGATCGCGGCCGCCACCCCCGGCACCGCGAGGAGCAAGACCGCGCGCAGGTTCTTCTTGAACTTCGGCCAGCTCAGATGGAAGGCGGCCTCGAAGAGGAGCGCGGGCAAGAAGAGGTCGAAGAGCAGCTCCGGAGTCAGGCGCACCGCGTCGAGGGCGACGAAGTCGGAGCGCTCGTCGACCACGCCGAGCGCGAGGCCCGCCATCACGAGCGCGACGGTGTACGGCAGCCGCAGCCGCCGCGCGACCATGGCGACCGCGCTCGCGACGATCAGCAGGAGGAAGAGGGTGGTGGCGACGCTCATGTGGGCCCCCCGCTCATAACACGGGGGGACGCTCGCCATCGCTTCCCCGCCCGCGCCCGGGCGAGGCTGCAGCCACCTCCCACCTGCCCCTGCCCCTGCCCCTGCCCGCGAGTCGGCTAGAAGACGGCACACTGGCCGCTCGAGCAAGTCGTCTCGATGCCCGTCGCGCACATCGAGAGCCGGGCATGGGCACGGTCGAGGGCAAGGGGCAGGCAGGCTGAAGAACGCTCGCGCTCTCTTCAGCCTGCCTGCTAGTGCGGAGATCTGACCGGTAGAAGGGGAGATGGCGCTGGACCGGCGCTTCAGGGCAAGGCGCGACGACGAGTCGATGCACCGCATCGGCGAGGAGGAGCAACGCCGCCCTGGAGCGTCGGGTCAAGCCAGCTCCCTTCTACCGGGATGGATCTCGCACTAGCGTGGACGAATGATCGACGACGTCCGCCGCGCGCTCTCCGAGGAAGGCATGCTGCTCGTCCAGGACGCGACGCTGCCGAGCCTGGTGAGCCTCGTCGCAGGCGAGCCGGTGGCGGGCTCCTGGTGGGGGCACCCGAAGAGCGAGGCCATCTTCGCGACCCTCACCGCGATCGAGGACGACCCGGACGTCGCGCGCTTCAAGCTGCTCGATGGCAAGGTGTGTCTCGTGCGCCGCCCCCTGTGGTCCGCGCTCGCGTGTATCGGCCGCGCGAAGGAGCCCTGGCAGATGGACGGGCTCAGCGCGTTCGCGGCCGCGCTCCTGGCGCGCGTGGACGCGGGCGAGCGGGTGCAGGAGACCGGGCCGCACGTGAAGGAGCTCGAGCGGCGGCTCCTCTGCGTCGGGGACCAGAAGCACGTCGAGACGGGCGAGCACCGGACCGAGCTGCTCGGCTGGAAGACCTTCGCCAAGGAGCACGACGTGTCGCTGCGGCGCCGCTCGACGGCCAAGGCCAAGTCCGAGCTCGAGGCGATCCGCGATCGCTGGGCCGACGCGCGCGGCCGACGCGCCAAGCTGCCCTGGGGCTGAGACCCCTCAGGACAGCTCGAAGAGCTGCACGTTGGCGACCGCGACCACCTCGCTCGGCTCGCTCGCGTCGACCAGCTGCCGCAGCGCCTGCATGTACCGGACGTGCAGCGCGCGCAGCTTCTCGTAGTCCGCGCGAGAGAGCGCCACGACGGCCCACGAGAAGAGCCCGTCGTCGCCCTGCGCGAGCCGCGCGCGGCCGGCGTCGACCCAGTGGAGCTTCAGCCGGCGCCGCATCTCCTCGCTCGCCATCGAGGTGTCCACCGCCACCGGCTCGGTCGCCCAGCGCTCGCCCTGCCAGCGCACGAGCCCCGCGGCCGCGAGCGCCGCGACCGACGCCTCCTCCTCGGCGCGCGAGATGCGCAGCCGCCGCGCGAGCCAGCCCACGCGGTGACGCCGGAGCCGGCGATAGTCGCGCGTCTCGAGCTGTCGCAGGATGGCCTGTGACCATGGATGCACGAACGCGACGTTGCGGCGGGTGGTCAGCTCCTTCCAGGCGCCCTCGATCTCGGGCAGCTCCGCGGGCGGCGCGAGCGCGACCGCGAAGTCGACGACGCGGAAGGTGAGCGCCTCGATGAGCTCGAGCAGCTCCGACGCGCGCGGCTCGCTCTGCCCACGCAGCCAGCGAGAGGCCGTGTAGCGGCTGACCCCGCAGCGCTCCGCGACGTCGACGATGCGCGTCTCGCCGCGGAGCTGCGCGAGCAGCGCGGCGACGCCCTCGGGGCGGCAGAGGTCCACGTCCTCGAGGCGCACCGGGAAGCTCGACAGCGCCGCCTCCGGCTCGCCGCCCGTGCGCGCGACGATGCGGAAGAGCTCGGACGCGGAGGGCTCTCGGCGCCCGCTCTCCCACGTGTAGAGCACGTTGGAGCGGTACCCGAGGCGGCGGCTCAGGGCGGTCTGGGAGCGATGGGCGCGCCGGGCCCGGACGAGCTCGCGCACCAGCTGGCCGGCATCGAAGGGCAACATGACGCCTGGGATATATGTCAGATACGCACATCGATGCCCATCTACGGCAGACGAAAAGTGCAGATACGAAAGAGCGCGCCCTGGTCGGGGTGACGGCGGTTGGCTAGGTTGGGCACGAACGAGATGCTGCGCCTGCTGTTCCAGATCGGACTCTCCGCCTCGCTGCTCGCCGGATGTGCGGGCGGACAGACGGGCGAGATCACGGAGCTGGGGGCGTGCCGCGTCGCGATCGGCGAGGTGGCGATCGACGCCGCGTCCGAGGCGGGATCGTCGGCGGAGGCGCAGCTGAGCGCGCTCACGAGCGAGCTCTCGGGCACGCTCGCGTGGACCGACGCCGGCCGGGCGCCCGCCGCCGTCACGGTCAGCGTCGCGCTCTCGGGTCAGCCGGCCACGCTCGTCGGCGGCGACGGCTGCGCGCGCCCCTTCCTCGACGCCCCGGTGCAGATCACCGTGCGGACCGACGACGGCGCGCTCGACGAGGTCCTGGATGGCGTGCTCGTGCTGCAGGACGCGGGCGCCGCCGCGGCCCGGGCGCGGCTCCCGCTCTCCGCGCTGCGCGGCAGCCTCGCGCTCGAGGGCGTCGACCCGACGCGCGCCACCGTGCTGCTCGAGCTGAACCTGATGGCCGAGACCCTCTCCGGCCAGCTCTTCGTGCGCCCGAGCGACGAAGAGGACGAGCGCCGCCTGGGCGCTCTCTGATCACCTTACCTTTCTCCGGCGCCAGCCGCGCCCCCGACGAGGTCCACGAACGTGTCCAGAATCATCTCGATCCTCCTGGCTTCCCTGCTGCTGCTCGCCTGCGGAGACAGCGTCGACGAGCCGAGCGACGCCGGCGGCGACGCGGGCACCGACCCGATGGACGCGCGCGTGCCTCCGGACGACGACGCGGGCCGAGACGCGGGCGACCCCGACGGCTGCGTCGACGTGACGGTCGAGAACTGGCGGCTCGACAACATGGACGACGTGTCCATCCGCTACCGCGCGCGCATCTCCCCCGAGCTGGGCGGCGAGCCGTGGGACCTCTACCTCGACTTCCAGCGCTACGACACGGAGTACGTCGGCACCTTCCCGCTCGGCGAAGGCCAGGACGACAACTTCGGCGGGTGCGCGCGCTGCGTGGTCGCGTTCTTCGGCACCATGCTCGGCCGCGGCTACTTCGCCTCGGAGGGCACGCTCGAGCTGCGCGAGGATCCGTTCACGCAGAAGCTCGACGCCACGCTGACCGACGCGCGCCTCATCGAGGTGACCATCGAGGCCGACGCGACCGGCGCGCTCATCTCCACCCCGGTGCCCGGGGGCGCGTGCCTCGACCTCGAGGTCACCACCGTGGACCAGAACTTCCCGAGCCCCGGCTGGACCTGCCCCAACGAGCAGTTCAACGACGACGCCGTCTGCCACTGCGGCTGCGGCGCCTGGGACCCCGACTGCGGCGAGCAGTGCCCCTTCCCGCCCGACCCGAGCTGCGACCCGACCCCGCTCCCGGTCGAGGGCTGCGGCGATGGCGAGATCTGCACGCCCGAAGGCATGTGCTCGGTCACCTGCGACCACCCCACCCGCGTGCCCTGCGAGAGCGGCGTCTGCGGCTTCTCCGCGGACGGAGACCGGTGCCTGACCCCGAGCCGCGATCGCATCGACTCCGCGGCGCTCGGCGAGCTCTGCACGCCCGGGAACTTCATGTGTGGGGTCGACTCCGAGAGCTTCGCGATGGGGATCTGCGACGACCTCGACGAGTGGCTGTGCCGCCCGATCTGCTTCTCGGACGCCGACTGCCCGATCGCCGGGGAGTCCTGCTACACGCTCTTCACCAGCGATCGCGGCTTCTGCCGCCCGCCGCCTCCCTCCGAAGGCTGAGGCCGGACGCCGCGAAATCTCGGCGCTTCGCGTGGGGATGCTATGCTGACCGCGTCTGAGGGCCCGCTGGCGGGACCCGGGCGCGGACGCTAAACGACGATCGGCATTGGTGGCAGCTCCCCACGGACAATCGTCAACCTCGACCGCGTGGGCCCGCGCGAAGCTCACGCGTGGCACCTCGGGTGGTCAGGTGTGGGAGATCGACGCCAACTACCCCGAGGCACGGCTCTCGCTGGGCAGCGCGAACGACGCGGGCTGGCCCATCGAGGCCCCCGGGGTGCACGCGCTCCACTGTGAGCTCTTCTGGGACGGCCAGACCCTCTGGGTGGCGGACAGCCACCGCGCGGGGGGCGTCTTTTTGGACGGGAGCCGCGTGCACGACTGGGTGCAGGTGCAGGGCCCGTCCGAGCTGCGCTTCGGGCAGGCCTCGCTCGACATCGAGACCTCGGCGCCCATCGGCATGCAGATGGTCTCGAGCCCGTCCGAGGCGCGCCCGGTGACGGTGACCGACATGGTCGCGCCGCCGGAGGACGCACGCCCGAGCCGGCCGCTCTTCGGGGGCGCGGCGGGGGACGAGTCGGTGCCCGACCTCGACGCGGAGAAGACGCGCGTCGCGGTGGGCAAGGCCCCCATCGCCCCGGACCACACGCAGATCGCCGCCCCCGGCACGTCGCCCGCGCCGGCCATGGGCAGCGACCTGCGGCCCCGCCTCGGAGGGGGACCCGCCGCGGCCGCGCACGCGCCCGAGGCGACGCGCATGGTGGCCAACCCCGTCTCGGCGCCAGCCGCCGGCCTCGGCGCCGCGCCGCCCACCGCCCCGAGCCCCGCCTATCCGCCGCAGCCGCCCGGGTACGGGGCGCCGCCGAACGCGGGATACGGCCAACCGCTGCAGGGCTCGCCCGCCCCCGTCGTCGCGCCCCCGCCCGCGCCGCCGCAGTCGATGCCTCCGAGCGCGCCGCCGCCGCCCATGCCCCCGATGGCGCAGGCCCCGATGGCGCAGCCCGGGATGGCGCAGGGCGGGATCGCGCCCCCCCAGGCCCCGCACCCGATGACGCCGCCCGGCGCGTCGCCCGGAGGCTTCGTGGCCCCGCCGGCGGCGCCCCCCGCGGAGCCGAAGAAGCCGCTGCTCGAGCGGCTCTTCAAGAAGAAGGATCCCGCCGCGGCGCCCACCGAAGGCGACCCCAAGCAGGCGATGCCGCTCCGGACCTGGATCCTGCTCAGCGTCACCGTGCTCGTGACGGTGGGCTGGCTGCTCTGGGACGACACGCCGGAGCCCGTCGCGCAGCCCCAGGGCGCGCAGCAGACCGCGACGCCGGAGGCGGGCGGCGAGGAGAGCGGCAGCGAGACCGAGGACGGCGCAGAGACGGGGACCGAGGCGGGCACAGACCCCGAGGCGGGCACAGGGGGCGAGACGAGCGCGGAGGCGGGCAGCACAGGGGCGGGCAGCGACACCGAGCCCGCCGTCGCGCAAGGCGACCCAAGCTCGGGCACGCCCGCCGCGTCGGAGGTCTCCGACGTGGACGAGGACGGGACGACCATCGCGCGGCGCGCGGCCGACGCGTACATCGGGGGGCGCCATGGCGAGGCCCTCGACCTCTACCGCCGTCTGCTCGCCGCGCACCCGCAGGACGAGACCTACCGCGCGATGGTGCGCATCCTCGTCCGGAACCTGCAAACCCGCTGCGTCGACGGAGTGGGCCCCGGAGGAGAGCCATGCGCTTCGCCCTGACCCTCGTCGCCTGCGCCCTCGCGCTCAGCGCGTGTGAAGAGGAGCCGCCGCCCCCGCCGCGCTACCCCTTCACCTTCACCGCCACCACCGACGGGCAGCCGCTCGAAGGCGTGACCATCCGGGTCAACGAGGCTCCGGCCGGCGAGACCAACGGCGAGGGCCTGTTCCGCCAGGATCTCACCGGGCCCGAGGGCGCGCCGGTCAGCGTCGGCGCGAGCTGCCCCGAGGGCTATCACCTCGTCGGCGGCTCGCAGAGCCACACCCTGCGCCGCGTGGCCAGCCTCGACCCGGCGGTGTCGAACCGCGGCCTCCAGGTCTCGTTCGAGTGCGCGCCCGACTACCGGGAGGCGGTGGTGGTGGTGCGCACCCACGATCAGACCGACCTGCCCGTGTATCTCGACGGCACCGAGGTCACCCGCACCGACGAGAGCGGCGCCGCCCACCTCCACGTGCGCATGCAGCCGAACACCAGCTTCGAGGTCCGCATCGCCACCGCGTCGAACGAGCGGCTGCGCCCGCAGGCGCCGAGCCGGAGCTTCACCATCCCGAACCACGACGCGATCTTCCAGTTCGACCAGGAGTTCGAGGAGGAGGCGCCGCCGCGCCGCCGTCGCATCCGGCGTCCGCGCCCCGAGCCGGCCGTGCGCCTGCCGATCCGCATCGGCGGCCGGTAGCGGACGACGCCGCCTTGCCCAGGCGCTGGATCGACAGGCGCTGGATCAGAGAGCCGGCGCTCCACTTCGCCGCGCTCGGGGCCGCCCTCTTCCTGCTCCACGGCGCGCTCGCCCCGCCCGAGCCGGCGGACGACGGGGTCACGCCCATCGTCGTCTCGGACGCCTTCCTCGAGGGGCTGCGTGAGCGCCACCGGCAGCGCGCCGGCAGCGACGCCGAAGACGAGGCGCTGATCGCGGAGTACGCGCGCGACGAGGCCCTGCACCGCGAGGCGCTCCGGCTGGGGCTCGACCGGGGCGACACGATTGTGCGGCGTCGGCTCATCCAGAAGATGGAGCTGCTCCTGCGCGCCATGGCGGAGCCCGGGCCAGAGACGCTCGAGCGCGACGCGCTGGCCGCCTACCTCGCCGCGCACCCCGAGCGCTACCGGGCGCCCGACCGCGCCAGCTTCGAGCTCGTGTGGTTCAGCCGCGATCGGCGGCCGGACGCGGAGGCGGACGCGCGCCAGGCGCTCGCGCGCGCCGAGCTCACGCCTCCCGAGGGCGATCCCTTCTTGCTGGGCTCGCGCTTCGACGACCAGACCCGCGAGCAGACGCGCACGCGCCTCGGCCCCGCGCTCGCGGACGCCGCCTTCACGGCGCCGGTCGGCCGTTGGAGCGGCCCCTTCACGACGACGCGCGGGGTGTTCGCGCTCCACGTCGAGCGGCGCGAGCCAGGCGCGCTGCCCGCCCTCGACGAGGTGCGCGCGGCGGTCTCGCGCGACGCCCGGCGGGAGGCGACCGAGGAGGCCACGCGCCGCGCGGTGTCGGCCCTGGTCGAGCGCTACGGCGTGGAGCGCGCGCCGTGAGAGCCGTCGGGCTGGCGCTCGCGCTCGGGATCGCGCTGACCCCCGCCTTCGCGGCCGCGCACCCGCTCTCCTTCGGGGTCCTGCACGTCACCGAGCGGGCCGACCGCGTCGCGCTCTCGTTCCGCTACTCGGGCACCGAGGGCTCGCCCCGCGCGGCGACGCCCCGGCTCCCCGCCCGCTGTCGCTACCTGTCTCCGCCGCGGCCCGAGCCGATCGAAGGTGGCGTGTCCCTGCGGGCCTGGCTGCGCTGCGAGGGCGGCGTGCGGGGCGCGGCGTTCGGGGCGGACGGGCTCGACGGCGCGCAGCTCATGGTGCGGATCGAGGCCGCGGACGGGGAGATCGCCACCGGGCTGATCGATCATGACGGCGACGCGGTGCGGCTGGAGACCGTCACCGAGGCCCCCGCAGAGATCGTCGGCACCTACCTCGCGCTCGGCGTCGAGCACATCGCGCTCGGCTTCGATCACCTGCTCTTCCTCCTCGGCCTCCTGCTGCTGCTCGACCGGTGGCGGACCCGCCTCGCGGCCACGCTCGCCTTCACCGTCGGGCACGGCGTGACGCTCGCGCTCGTGACCCTGAGCGCGGTCGAGGTCCCGAGCGGCCCGGTGGAGGCCGTCATCGCGTTGTCGATCGTGCTCGTGGCCGTGGAGCTCGCGCGGAACAGGCGCTGGCGCCCGGGCCACGCGTGGGCGGTGGCGGGCGGCTTCGGGCTCCTCCACGGGCTCGGCTTCGCGGGCGCCCTGGCCGAGGTCGGCGTCCCGCGGGGCGCGGTGGCCCCGGCGCTGCTCGGGTTCAACCTCGGGGTCGAGCTCGGGCAGCTCGCGATCGTGGGGCTGTTCGGGCTGGCCCTGCTCGCGCTCGCGCGCCTCCCCCGCTGGGCCCCCTCCGCCGCCCGCGCGCGCCTCGGCCTCGCCTACGTGATAGGCCCCCTGGCCGCCGCCCTCGTGTTCGCCCGCGTCGCGAGCTGGTGGCCCTGATCGGCGTCGATCACGCGCATCGCGACTCGACGCCTACCCTCCATTCGCGGTACCCATTCCTCTCCTCGTGCCGTCCCCGCATCAGCCCGAGACGCTCGGCCCCTTCCGCCTCGGCGGGATCCTCGGATCCGGCGGTTTCGGCACGGTCTATCGCGCCGAAGGCCCCGACGGCCGGGTCGTCGCGCTGAAGGTCCTCGCCCCCCACGTGGACAGCCAGGAGACCCTGCGCCGCTTCGAGCGCGAGGGGAACATCCGCATCGAGCACCCGAACGTCGTCACGGTGATCGACGCGGGCGAAGACCAGGGCCAGAGCTACATCGCGTTCGAGCTGCTCGAGGGCATGCCGCTCAACAAGCGCCTCGAGTCGGCGCCGCTGCCCGTGGCCGAGGTGGTCGACCTGGCAGCGCAGATCTGCGCCGGGCTGGACGCGGCTCACAGCCGCGGGATCGTGCACCGCGACCTCAAGCCGGGGAACGTCTTCTGCTGCGAGGACGGCCGGGTGAAGATCCTCGACTTCGGGATCGCCCGGCCCATGAGCCAGGCGAGCGCGCAGCTCACCATGGCCGGCGCGGTGATCGGCACCCCGGGCTACCTCTCGCCCGAGCAGGCCAAGGGCGAGGCCGCGATCACGCCGGCCGCGGATCTGTGGTCGCTCGGCGTGATCCTCTACCAGGCGCTGACGGGCAAGAACCCGTTCATGCGGCACACCGCGGTCGCCACGATCCTCGCGGTCGTGCTCGAGGAGGCGCCCTCCGTCGCCGAGCAGGGCACGGAGATGCCGCCCGACTTCGTCGAGCTCGTGCACGGCCTGCTCCACAAGGATCCAGCGCAGCGCCCCGAGAGCGCGACCGCGGTCACGGCGCAGGTGGCGGCGCTGGACCTCGACGCGGGCCCCGCGGAGCCCGACCGGCCCTCGCTCCCGATGGACGAGCAGCGCGTGGTCGCGGTCCTGCTCGCCACCGATCTTCACGACCTGCCGAAGCTCGAGCGCGCGGTGCGCGAGTGGGGCGGCGAGACGATCCCCGTCATGGGCGGCGCGATCGGCGTCTTCGGCGGCCGCACCTACGAGGGCGACGAGGCGGTGCGCGCCATCGAGGCGGCGCTCGCGGCGCGCGACGCGGCGGGCACGGTGGCCGTCGCGACCGGGCGGGCCACGGGCGCCAACGGCACGGTGAGCGGGGACGCGGTCGAGGCGGTCGAGCGGGCCGCGCGGGCCAAGCTCTCGGGCGTGGCCGTCGACGCGCGCGCGGCGCGGAGCGCGCGGACCCTCTTCGAGCTGCGCAAGGTCGACGACGACGTCTTCGAGATCCCGCGCAAGCTCTCGCACCGCGAGACCGGGTCGTTCCCGATGCTGCGCGAGGACCTGCCGCTCCTCGGCCGGCGCGCGGAGCTCGCCCAGATCGACGCCGCGCTCGCGATGGCCATCGACGACGGCCGGGCGACGACCATCTGGGTGTCGGGCCCGCCCGGGATCGGCAAGAGCCGGCTGCGCGCGGAGCTCGAGAAGAAGCTGCGCGACGAGGACATCGCGATCTGGTCGGGCCGCGGCGAGTCGCACCGGCGCGAGGCCGCGCACCACCTCTTCGCCACCGTGCTGCGGAGCGCGCCCAGCCTCGAGCCGTTCTTCCTGAACCCGGGCATCCCGGCCGCGCGCCGGCGCGAGGCCCTGCTCTCGTTCCTGAACGAGATCCTCGAGGACTCCATCTGGGCCAAGCAGTGCCTCGAGCCCATCGCGCGGCTGCTCGGGCTGCCCGACGAGGACGGGCCCGCGACCCTGAGCCGCCGGAGCGACCCGCAGCTGATGGCCGACCGCCTGCGCGTGTCGCTCAGCGACGTGCTCGGGCAGCGCATCGCGCGCTCGCCCCTCGCGCTGGTCCTGGACGACGTGCAGTGGGCGGACGAGGCGTCGCTCGGCCTGCTCGACGCGCTGGTCGAGCGCGCCGTGGATCGCCCCTTGCTCGTCTTCATCGCGGCGCGCTCCGAGCTCGAGGAGCGGCGCCCCGAGCTGTTCGGCGGTGGCTCGACGGTGCGCATCGTGCCGCGCGGGCTGCGCGAGAAGGAGGTCGCGACGGCGGCGGAGGCGATCGCCAAGCGCGAGGTGCCGGCCGCGGTCAGCGCGCTCATCGCCTCGCGCACGGGGGGCAACCCGTTCTTCATCGAGCAGATCGTGCGGGAGCTCGTCGAGCAGGACCTCCTGGACGGAGAGCTGTCGAGCCTCCCGATCCCGCTGGACGTCGAGGGCGCGGTGCAGTCGCGCCTCGATCACCTCCCGCTCGAGGAGAAGCAGCTCTGCAAGCGCGCGGCCGTGTTCGCGGGGCCCTTCACCGATCGCGCCCTGCGCGCCCTCGAGCAGCCGGACCCGGGCACGCACCTGCGCTCGCTGGTGGAGCGCGGCCTGGTCACCGTGCGCAAGCGCGGCGACGAGGGGCAGCGCGAGTACCGCTTCAAGAACGCGCTCTTCTCGGACGTGGCCTACCGGATGAACCCGGAGGACGCGCGCCGTCAGCTCCACCGGCTCGCGGCGGAGTTCCTCTCCGCGCTGCCCGGGCAGGACCGCGAGGAGCTGGCCCATCACTGGGAGGTCGCGGGCGACGCCGAGCGCGCGGCCCGGGCCTACGCAGACGCCGCCATGCGGGCGAGCAAGCGCGGCGACAGCCAGAGCGTGCTCCGCTGCGGCCAGCGCGCGCTGAGCCTCGGGCTCGAGGGAGACGCCGCCTTCGATCTCCAGCTCGTGCAGGCCGACGCGTTGAGCTTCCTCGGCGACCGCGACGCGCAGGGCGAGGCCATCGAGGCCGCGATCGCGCTCGCGAGCACGGATCTCCAGCGCGCCCGGGCACTGACCGAGAAGGCGGGCATGCTCGCGTCGCTCGGCGAGCACGAGGCGGGGCTCGAGGTGGCGGAGGAGGCGGTCCGCGTGGCGCGCCCCACGGGCGACCCGGACGCGATCGCGGGCGCGCTGGCGCGTCAAGGCTGGCTGCTGCTCTATCACGGCAGCGTGACCGAGGCGTCGATGGCCATCGGCGAGGCGGCCGCGCAGCCCGGCCTCGCCCCCGAGACCGAGGCCGTGGTGCAGGCGTGGCGCGGGCAGCTCTTCAGCGCGATGGGCGACCTGGGCAAGCGCAAGGACGCGCTCGCCGCGGCCGAGGAGCGCTTCAAGGCCATCGGAGACCTCCGACGCGCGGCGACCGCGGAGTGCAACCTGGCCGACACCTTCAACCGCGTCGGCGCCTACGAGGAGGCGGAGGCGGCGCTGCGGGAGGCGGTCAGCTCGTGCCGGCGCGTGGGCAACCGGGTCGTCGAGGGCTACGCGCTCGCGAACCTGGGCTACGCGCTCGCCGGCCAGGGGCGCCTCGAGGAGGCGTTCGCGACCTTCGAGGCGGCGCTCACCATCGCGAAGGAGCTGCACCGGCCGCGCCTCGCGCTCGCGACCCGCCTCTATCGCCTCCGCGCCTGGCGCGCCGAGAAGGAGCCCAGCGTGGTGCGCGCCGAGGCGGAGGCGCTGGCCGAGGACAGCGCGGAGGCGGCGCTCCCGACCCTGCGCGCGTCCGCGCTCGCGGTGGCGTCACGCGCGGCGCTCGAGGCGGGCGACGCCAAGCTCGCGCTCGAGCGCGCCGAGGCGGCGATGGCCCAGCGCGACGAGGTGGGCACGATGGAGGAGGACGAGGCGGAGATCTTCCTCGCCCTCGCCGAGGCCCTCGACGCCGACGGACAGAAGGAGCGCGCGCGGGAGATCGTCGCCCGCGGCGCGAGCCGCCTCGAGTTCCTCGCGGGGCGCATCGCCGACACGAGCTGGCGCGCCCGCTTCCTGTCCGAGGTCCCGGTCAACCGTCGGCTGATCGAGCTCGACGGGGCCTGACCTCGCGTCGGGACGATGCCCGGCGCCCGTGCGCAAGATCGCCGAGCGCACCCTGACGAGGCCTGGCCCTCAGTCGGTCATCGTGCGCGTCGTCGTTCGCGCGAGGCTCGGCTGGGGATCGTGGTCACGGACCCAGCGCGCGAGATCGAGGGACGAGGCCGCCTCGCGCCTGCGCCGCGCCGAGCTGAGCGCGCGCTGGAGCGCCTCGGCCGTCTCGAAGCGCTCCTCGGGATCCCGGGCGAGGCAGGTGCCGACGATGGCGCCGAGGTCCGCCTCGAGCGCGGACAGATCGACCGGCGCCGCCTCCTTGATGCGGTCCATGGTCTCGAGCGGCGACGCGCCGTCGTAGGGGCGCCGGCCGAGCAGGAGCTCGTGCAGCATCACGCCGAAGCCGAACTGGTCGCTCCGTGACGAGAGCGGCGCGCCCGCGATCTGCTCCGGCGACATGTAGGCGTACTTGCCGCGACGGATCTGCGCCTGCGTGTTCGTCACGAGCTTGGTCGCCTTGGCGATGCCGAAGTCCGCGAGCAGCACGTTGCCGTCCTTGGAGAGGAGCACGTTCGACGGGCTGACGTCGCGGTGCACCAGGCCGAGCGGCCGCCCCTCCGGATCCGCGAGCGAGTGCACGTACATGAGGGCGAGGGCGACCTCCTCCGCGATGAGGAGCGCGAGCGGGACGTCGGGCACGCCCGGCCGGCAGAGCGCGTCGAGATCGCCTCCATCGACCAGATCCATGCGGACGAAGTAGACGCCGTCGTCGACCCCGAGGTCCTGCACCGACAGCAGGTTCCGGTGGCTCAGCTGCGCGCCGAGCTTCGCCTCCTCGATCAAGAGCCGCTCGAGCTCCGCGTCTCCGCGGTGCTGCTCCTGGAGCATCTTGATCGCGATCCGCTTCTCGAAGCCGCTCGCTCCGACCGCGCGGGCCAGGAAGACCTCTGCCATGCCGCCGTGCCCGAGGCGCTCGAGCAGGAGATACGATCCGACGCGGCGAGGGAGCGTCATGCGGATAGACTGCACGCAGAGTGACCACCGTCGCCACCCTCCACAGCCACAGCCTCGACGGGGACGGCTCGGGTAGCCCTCGCGGGACGATGCAGCTCGTCGTGGTGGACGGCCCCGACGTCGGGCGCGCGGTGCGCCTCGACGCGTCTCGCAAGGTGGGCACCGACGCGGGCTGCGATCTCTCGCTGACGGACGACCGCGTCTCGCGCGAGCACCTCTCGATCGCGCCCGACGGCGCGGGCTTCGCCGTGCGCGACCTCGGCAGCCGGAACGGGACGCACCTCGAGGGCGCGCGCATCACCGAGGCGCGCGTCGGCAGCGGCGCCTCGCTGAAGGTCGGCAAGAGCGTGCTCCGGGTCGCGCCGCTCGCGGAGCCGCTCGAGGTCACGCCCAGCCGGTCGCGACGCTTCGGTGAGATGGTCGGCGAGAGCCTCGTCATTCGCGAGGTCTTCGCCGTGCTCGAGCTCGCCGCGCGGAGCGACGTGACGGTGCTGCTCGAGGGCGAGACCGGCACGGGCAAGGAGCTCGCCGCCCGCGCCCTCCACGAGGCCAGCGCCCGACGCGCGGGCCCCTTCGTCGCGCTGAGCTGCGCGGCGATCCCGGAGGGGCTCGTGGAGAGCGAGCTGTTCGGGCACGTCAAGGGGGCGTTCACGGGCGCGAGCGCGGCGCGGGACGGCGCCTTCGTCCGGGCGAGCGGGGGCACCCTCATGCTGGACGAGCTGGACTCGATGCCGCTCGCGCTCCAGGCCCGCCTGCTCCGGGTCATCGAGGAGGCGCGCGTCTCGCCGGTGGGAGGAGACGAAGAGCGTGAGACCGACGTGCGGCTCGTCGCGGCGTCGCGGCGCGACGTCTCCACCCTGGTCGCCGACGGCGCCTTCCGCGCCGATCTCTACTACCGGCTCAGCGTGCTCCGCGTGCGCATCCCGCCGCTCCGCGAGCGGCGTGAGGACATCGCTCCGACCGCGCGCGCCATCCTCGAGCGGCGCGGCGTGCTCGAGCCGGGCCCGATCGCGGGGGCCAACCTGGACCAGCTCTTCGCGCACGACTGGCCGGGCAACGCGCGCGAGCTGCGCAACGTGATCGACCGCGCGCTCGTGCTCCAGCCCGACGCCCGGCGCTTCGACGCGCTCCGATTGCGGGTGCGCGGGAGCGGCGCCGAGGACGCCCTCGCGGTGCGCACGGATCTCCCCTTCCACGAGGCCAAGCAGGCCGTCGTGGACACCTTCGAGCGCCGCTACCTCGCCGACCTGCTCGCCGCGCACGAGGGAAACCTCAGCGCGGCCGCGCGCGCCGCGGGGCTGGACCGAAAGCACCTGCGCCGGCTCGCGGTGCGCCACGGGCTCATCGGAAGCGAATGACGAGCGCGGTGATGTTGTCGGTCCCGCCGGCCGCGTAGGCCGCGCGCACCAGCCCCTCGGCCGCCTGCTCCACGTCGGCGTGCGCGAGCAGCTCCCGCAGGCGTGCGTCGTCGAGCGGATCGCTCAGCCCGTCGCTGCACAACAGCAAGGTGTCTCCCGGCGCGAGGGACTCGACCCGCAGGTCCGGCTCCTCCTCGTCGCCCATCCCGATGGCGCGCGTGATGACGTGCGAGATCCCCTCGGGGATCTCCTGCGCGCCGAGCGCGCGCAGCTGCTCCCGGAGCGAGTGGTCCCGGGTGAGCGGCTCGAGCGTCCCGCCCCGCAGGCGATAGACACGGCTGTCGCCCACGTGCGCGACGATCACGCGCGCGCCGTCGACCGCCGCCGCCACCGCCGTCGCGCCCATCGAGGCCAGCCGCCCGCGGCGCCGCGCCCGCACCTCGCGGTTGGCCAGCCGGAGCGCGACGGTCAGGAGGTTCGTCACGAAGCTCCGCCCCGGCTCGAACCCCCAAGGCCAGGTCAGCTCTGCGTCGCCGGCGTTGTCGGCGAAGAAGCGGCGCACGGTCTCGACCACGACCTGGCTCGCGACCTCGCCGCCCTCGTAGCCGCCCATGCCATCGGCGACGACGAAGACCCCGAGCTCCTCGTCGAGCAGCATCGCGTCTTCGTTGTGGGCGCGGCGCCCGACGTGCGTGCGCCCCGCCGCCTCGACGCGGTACCGACAAGAAGGCCCCCACGCTTCGCTCCTGACTGGCTGTGTGCTCATGAGCGCGCTGCTCAGCGATCGCCGTGCCAGCGCGTGGTCCGGCGCCGCGCGTCAGCGCGCTGGGGCGTCGACGCCGCGGTCTCCTCGCCAGCGCGCCCGAAGCTGGGGCGCCGACGCCCCGATCAGGAGCGGAACGGGCCCTGGTCCGGCGACGCGCTCGGCGGGCTGAGCGCCTCGGCCGCGGCGAAGCAGAGCTTCAGGACCTGGTCGAGCTCCCGCGGATCGTCGAGCGCCTTCTCGAGCACCACGAGCCGTCCGTCCTCGAGCTTCATGCCGGGGAAGCGGTCGAGCACCTCCAGGAGGACGGCGCGCGCCTCGGGGCGGAGGAGCGCGCGCACCGCATCTTCGGGCTCGCCCTGCACGATGAAGCGCGCGTCGAAGGCCGGGTCGCCGACCACGATGTCCTGGAAGCCGAAGACCTGATGGATGAGCCCGTCCCCGAAGGGCTTGTCCTCGGGCGCCTGTCGTCGCAGGCGGAGCTCGCACGGCGGAGGCGTCTGCAGGCGCACCGCGATCTCCATGCCCCAGCCGTCGGGGCTGAGCCGCACGTCGAGCGCCGTCCCTCGCACCGCCCCCTGCATGCGCGCTCCGTCCCCCGACAGCTCGAGGCCCCAGCCGCTCGCCACCTGCGCCCACGCCGTCCGCTGCGCCTCCTCGGCCGGGGTGCGGATCGCGGCGCGCGCGCGGAGCACCGCCTCGCCGATCGCGCCCACCGCCGCGAGCGCGGGCTTCACGTAGCGCAGGCGGCGCTCGTAGCTCGGCAGCTCGATCGTCACGTAGCGGTCGGAGACCCAGAGCTTGGCCCAGGTCTTCGCGTGCTCCAGCAGCAGCGCCCGCACCGTCGGGTCGGTCAACACCGCGCGGGCGATCTCGCGCTGGCTCGCCTCGCCCTGGTAGCAACGATCCAGCTCCGCGTCGCCCAGCGAGAACGCGTCCTCCTGGCGGGGCGCGTCGGGGGCGAGCTTCCACGAGTCGACGCGCAGCCCGCAGCGCAGGGGTGGCTCGAGGATCGCGTAGAGCTCCGTGTAATGCCGGTAGTCGTACGCTTCGCTGCCGTCCTCCTCCTCGTATCCGAGCCAGACGGTCTCGTGCGCGTGGTAGCCGCGGATCTCCACCGCATCGTTCCAGAGGCCGCGCAGCTGGCCGCCCTTCGTGACCTCCATGCCGAGCGCCCGCGGGGCGTCTCCCCAGTCGTCGGTGCGCCCGAGGAAGAACTGTCGAAGGCCGTGCGCCATGAGCACGACTCTAGCTCAGGCGTCGACGGGCTTGCAGAGCACGAACGGCGCGACGATCACGGCGTAGAAGGTGATGGGCGACGTCTTCCACGCCTCCAGCTCCTCGAGCGTGGGGCGGCGGAGGCTGCCGCCGGCGACCCAGCCCTCGACCGCGGCGGAGTCGTCCCGAGCGAGCGCGACGGCGACGTCGGCCAGCGGCGTCTCTCCGGTGACGAGGAAGAGCGCGTTCCGCTCCGCGTGCGGCGTGAGCGTGGCCCACGAGGCGGGCAGGATCTCCGCCTCGAGCTTCTGTCTCAGATCGTCGATGGGCGCGACATAGCCCGAGACGGCGGGCCACGCACGGGACCCGCTCTCCCACACTGATCTCTCCCACGCGCGCCCCGCGCGGCGACTTTGCACACAGCGCAAGGCGAAGACGCAACGGTTCATGATACGGTCGAGCTCCGGAGGAGCTTCGATGGTCGGCCGTCTCATCATGTGTTTCGCGTTCGGGGCTTGCGGTCTGTTCGCCCCCGGTTGTGATGGCGGGCGCCCCATGTCGCCCGTCGCGCCCGACGACGAGGTCCTGACCTTCGACGCCGCGATGCTCGCGCGGGACGCGGGTCCAGCCAGCCCCGACGCGACCAGGCCCGGGCCCCGGGACTCCGGCGTCGCCCCCGTGGATCCCGACTCGGGGGTGCAGCGGCCCTTCCATCCCGACGTGCCCGCCGTGAACGTGGGCCACCCCAGCTGGGACGTCATGGAGCTGGAGGCGTTCAACATCGTCGCCGACGACATCGGGCGCATCACGGAGATCTTCATGGTGGTCCGCAACCGCGATCCCATCCTGACGATCTGCAGCATCTCGCTCGACATCGACGTGCTGGACGGGTCCGGGACGCGCATGGCCTTCATCGGACTCACCTTCGACGGTCAGCCGATGGAGACGTCGCTCGTGGCGGCGTGCGTTCCCCCCGGCGGAGTGGGCCTCGGATACGGCAACGCGAGCGGAGTGCTCGACGTCCCGCGCGTGGCGCGGCTGGACATGACGTGGTTCGGCGCCGGGAGCGAGACGGCGCGCCCCTACGGAGACGTGCGCAACGAGGGCGAGACCATCGTGGCCCCTTACGGCGGGGAGACGTTCTGGGCCGTCGAGGGCCGACTGCGCATCGTCAGCGGCCGCATCCGCAACCCCGCGGTGACGGTGCTGCCGCTCATCGACGGGCTGCCGGTGGACCAGCTGCGCGACATCACGCTCGGCGACTTCAGCCCGGGCCAGATGTTCGACTACACGACCACCGCGCACGAGGGCCGCTTCACCGAGTACCTCTCCGCGCTCGACTACCGCGATCCCTACCCGATCGTCGCGGAGACGCCCGAGGGGCAGGAGGCCCTCCGCGCGTTCGAGCGGCGGCAGCGGGTCCGGGACGAGGGCCAGCGCCGCCGCGTGGACCTCTGACGCGCCCTATTTTCGTTCGATCCCGAGCGACTTCATCTTCTTGTAGAGGTGGCTGCGCTCGAGCTGCAGATCGGCCGCGGTGTTGGTGATGTGGCCCTGGTGGTGCTCGAGCGCGCGCATGATGAGGTCGCGCTCCGCCTCCTCGACCATCGCCTTCAGCGCGGTGTCCGGCCGGTAGTAGCTGCCGCCGCCCCCGCCGCCGCCCGAGATGGGCAGGAGCGCGCGCGCGTCGCTCTCGGTGATGTTGTCGTCGGGGGTCAGGATCACCAGGCGCTCGACCAGGTTGCGCAGCTCCCGCACGTTGCCCGGGTAGTCGTAGCGGCAGAGGAGCTTCATCGCGCCGTCGCTCAGGCTCTTGCCGCGCCGGTCGTTGTTCGCGCAGGCCGCGCGCAGGAAGTGGGAGGCGAGGAGCGGGATGTCCTCGCTCCGCTCACGGAGCGGCGGCACACGCAGCGGCACCACGTTCAGCCGGTCGTAGAGGTCGGCGCGGAAGCGGCCCTCCTCGATCTCCTTGGGGAGCGGCTTGTTGGTCGCCGCGACCACGCGCACGTCCACCTTGATGGCCCCGCTGCCGCCGACGCGCTCGATCTCGCCCTCCTGCAAGACGCGCAGCAGCTTCGCTTGCATGGGAGAGGGCATGTCGCCGACCTCGTCGAGGAAGAGCGTGCCGCCGCTCGCGCGCTCGAACTTGCCGCGCCGCTGCTTGGTCGCGCCGGTGAAGGCGCCCGCCTCGTGCCCGAAGAGCTCGCTCTCGATCAGCTCGGCCGGCACGGCGGCGCAGTTGAGCTTCTCGTAGGGCTGCTCGGCGCGCTTGGAGCCCAGGTGGATGGCGCGCGCCACGAGCTCCTTGCCCGTCCCGCGCTCGCCCTGCACGAGCACGGGCGCGTTGGCGCTCGCGGCCAGCGCGACCTGGTCCTTGAGCTGGCGCATCGGCCCGCTGTCGCCGAGCAGGTCGTCGGTGGCGCCCGTCAGCTGACGGAGCTCCGCGTTCTCCGCCTCGAGCCGGGTCAGCTGGAGCGCGTGCTCGAGCGACAGCAAGAGGCGCTCGGACGCGATGGGCTTCTCGATGAAGTCGCGCGCGCCGAGCCGGGTCGCCTCGAGCGCGGTGTCGATGGTCCCGTGCCCGCTCATCACGATCACGGGCGTCTCGTTGCCGCCCTCGCGCAGCTTTCGCAGCATGGTGATGCCGTCCATCTCGGGCATCATCACGTCGAGCAGGATCGCGTCGTACGCCTTGGTCGCGACCTTGCCCAGCGCGATCGCCGCGCTCCCCGCCACGTCCACCTCGTAGTCCTCGATGCGCAGGGCGCGCGAGAGGGTGGAGAGGATGTTCTTCTCGTCGTCGACGATGAGCACGCTGGCCTTGGTCATCGTGCGCGAGCATACCCGACTCCCGCGCTCTCCCGCCGACTCAGCGGACGAAGGGCGTGCGCCCGCGCTGCATGGCGCGACCCTGGACGAGGAGCGCGTTGCGGAGCCGCGGCGCGTCCGACGGGTCCGTCGCCCTCACCAGCACCCGCGCTCCGCCGCGGATGAGCTCCACGCTGGCCATGCTCGAGGGCATGCCCATCTCCGCCGGGCTCTTCAGGGCGTCGCGCTCCGAGCGGCCGTAGCGGCTCGCCTCCAGGGTCCCCGCGTACACCTGCGAGAGCCCGCGCGCCGCGAGGCGCAGCTCGTCGACCCGGTCGCGCGCGATGGTGCTGAAGGTCAGGGACACGCCGTCCTCGACCTCGGCGAGATCGAGGCTCGTACCGGGGACCTCCATCACGCTCGGCAGGTCACTCGGGAGCGCGCTCGAGAAGCTGGCGTCGGACGGGCTCTCTCCAGGGGCCTGCGCTTCGACGCGATAGGTCGACGCACGCTGGAAAGCCGAGTTGCCCGCGCAGCCGGCGACGAGGGTGAACGAGGTGGTGGCGATGAGGAGGGTGTGGCGCATCCATTACACAGTGACCATCCGCCCCGACCGGGGCAAGATGGGCATTCTTGCGCATAGCCGAGCGGGGGTGTGCGAGGGCGCCCGGCGCGGCCATTCGCGTCACTCCTCGGCGTCTTCGTACCAGGCTTCGTGAAGCGACATGCGGTTACAGCCAATGCATTGCGTGTGCTTCCACCGGTTCGGGCACTCGGGGCAGCTCGCGTGCGTCTCGAAGGTGTCGAACTGCGCGTGGCAGAGCTCGCAGATCCAGTAGGGCTTTCCGTCCGGCTCCCACTCGCAGAGCGGGCACCGGATGCGACGACGGCGGCGCTTGGCCGGCGCCTCGTCCTCGTCGATCTCTCGGCCGAGATCCTCCTCGCGCTTCTCGTCGCGCGCCTCGATCGCGATCTCCATCGCGCGGATCATGGCGCCTCGCCGACCGGATGGCACTCGGTCAGGGCATGGGGAGCGGCACGTCCTGCCAGCCGGCCTCCGCTCGGACGCGCGCCTCGAGCGCCGCGTCGGCGGGGTCGAGGGTGTACGCATAGTGGTCACTCGCGGCGAAGACGGGGGACGGGTCGTTCGGCGTGCTCAGGGTCGCGCCGCCCTGCAGCACGTCGTCGATGGAGCGGTAGTGCCCGGGCACGGTCACCGCGCCGCCAGCCCGCGAGATCAGCGCCGAGCCGCTGCCTTCGTAGATGTTGCGCTCCGACAGCAGGTGCCCCTCGAAGGACACGCGCCCGCCCGAGCTCGCGAAGCGCACGACGTTGTTGAACGAGTGCACGCGCCCGCGGGTCCGGGGGTGACGCTCGCGGTTGTCCTCGAAGTGGTTGTGGTGGAGCGTGACCCAGAGATCCGGGTACGTGCGCGCCCCGCCGCCGATCAGCGTCGCGTAGCCGTTGTCGCGGAAGTGGCACCAGGAGACGGTGGTGTGAGGGCCATCGAGCCCGAGCAGCTCGTCGCCCGCGGTGGTGAGCGTCAGGTGGTCGAGCCAGACGTCACGGCTGCTGGGCCAGGTGTGCACGAGATCGTACTGGGCGTCCTCGAGGAAGAGGTTGGAGATCACGACGTTGGTCGCGTCGATCGACAGGAGGTGGCTCGTGTCGCCGCGGAGCGTCACCCGCTGACCGCGGCCGTCGATGGTGGTGTCGTCTTGGATGCTCAGCGAGCCCGCGTCGATCGTGCCGGACACCCGGAAGACGATCCATCGGGGACCGGGCGCGTCGAGGCACGCTTGCAGCGAGCCGGGCCCGCGCCGGTCGAGGTTCTCCACCCAGCAGAGCGCGCCGCCCGCGCCCCCGGTGGCCGCGCCGCCGAAGCCCATCGCGCGGTCGAGCAGGCACTCCCACGGGCGGTCGGGCGGGCAGCTCCCAGCGCTCGCGTCGGGCGTTCCAGCGTCCATGGGGACCGCCGCGTCCACCCCCGCGTCCATCGGGCGCGCGCCACGGACGCAGGTGCAGTAGTCCGAGATGTGCCCGGTGTCCGCGCAGCCGAGCGGCGGCATCGAGGTGTCGGCCGCGCACATGTCGCTGACGTCCTCGTAGCTCTCGCCGCAGACGAGACCGAGCGACGCGCACGCCTCGTTGCAGCCTGTGGAGTCGGAGAAGACGAACGAGCACGCATCCTGTGACGCCTCGCAGAGCTCCCAGCCGCTCGACGCCACCCCGGAGCAGTCGACCGGCCCCGCGTCCGGGCTCGGTCCCGCGTCGCTCGGCGTGGGCCCCGCGTCGGGGTCTTCGCACACCCCGGTCTCGCAGGGCTCGTCGATGACGCAGGCGCCCTCGACGCAGACCTCGCCCGACGCGCAGTCGGCGGCGGTCGTGCACGCGGGCGCGGGGTCCGAGCAGCCCAGCGCGGTCAGGCAGGTGAGCGTGAAGAGGCGACAGAGCTGGGAGGCGGGCATTCCCCCACGGTACCCGCGAGCCTGGGGGGCGACCCGGCACGAATCGTACGCCGTACGGTCAGTGCCACATCTCGAAGAGGGTCAACCCGATCTCGAAGACGATCAGCCAGATGATCGCCTGCTCCGCGTGATGGGCGCGGTTGCTCTGGAGCACGGCGAGGAGACTGGACGCGCTCTCGTCGAGCAGCTCGATCTTCCGGCCGAGGGCGCGGTGTCGCTCGCCGAGGTCGTACTCGTCGCTGAGCCGGAGCCAGAGCCGCTCGAGGTCGGGGCGGTCCCAGACGATGTCGGGCTTCTCGTCGACCTCGACCCGCCAGACCATCTCCTGACGGACCGCGAGCGCGTGCCCGATGCGGGTCACGAGGTCCTTGGCGCGCCGGGCGGTCTTGCCGCTCTTGCGCATCTTCTCGACCAGGGGCTGCATCTCCTCGAAGACCTTGCCGATGGTCTGCTCGTGGTGGTCGAGCACGACGCTCTTGGCCAGCACGTCGGCCACGATCCGGAGGCGCAGCTCGCCCAGCTCGTCGAGCACGCAGTCGCCGTCCTCGTCGAGGCCCTCGGTGTGCCGACCGGGCAGCGCGCGCACGAGCACGCTGTCGTGGATCCGGTCGGTCGCGGGCTCGACCACCTTGTCCCGGAGCTCGGTGAGCAGGGTCTGCTCCTCGAGGTCGGTCAGGCCGACGGTGACCACCGCGCCGAACGGGAACAGGATGGCCAGCCCCTCGCCCACGCGCCGGGTGACGGGCTGCGTGACGGGACGCCGCCGGCCTCCGGAGCGGAGGTCGAGGCGACGCCCGAGGTACAGCGCCCGGGTGTGGACCTGCTCGCCCTTGGCGAACCAGGGCTCCGGAGGAGCGGGCTGCGCGCCCGCGATGGCATGCACGATCGAGTCAGATAACGCTCGTCCGCGCGCGGTCAATGGCCACCGCGGGAGCCACCTCCCGGCCCGCGGTCAGGGCGAGAGGGGCAGGACCGTCTGGGTGCCGGGCTCGCCGCTGCCCGACCGCATCGAGGCGTCCTCCTTGAAGCGGAAGTTGCCGTCGGACTCGATGCAGTAGTCGAAGCGCCGCCCCGCGTCGGTCACGATGGTGTTGCCCTCGAGCGAGTACGGATCCGACGAGTCGACCATCGAGTTGAACGTGATGTCGCACTCGCAGCCGGGTCCGTCGGTCATGCAGGTCGCGCTCCCGTCGGCTCCGAGCGCCGAGTTGATCGCGGCCTCCGTCACACGGCAGTTCACGATGGTGCAGGCCGGGGGGAGATAGAAGGTGCCCGTGGCCGAGCTCATCACCATTCGCGTGATGGTCGTGGCCGTCACATCGACGGTCCCGTCGATCATGCCCATGGAGCCGCGCACCTGGACCATGTCGGCCGTGCACTCCGCGGGCACGCCCGGCTGCATGAGGACCGGCTCGAGCAGCTCGTCCTTCGTCATGCACACGTCGGCGTAGCACCAGCTCCCGACGGGATCGCCGCCGCAGCGCGCGAAGGCCGGGCAGGTCTCCTCGATGCGGATGGAGCCCATCGCACAGCTGAGCACGGGCGGGCCCGCGTCCGGCTCGGGGACGCCGCCGTCCGGGTCCGGCATCGCGCCGTCCTCGGTCACGCCGCCGTCGGGGTCGGTGGTGCCGCTGTCGGGGTCGGGAGTGGCGCCGTCGCTCTCATCGACGCCGGTGTCGGGGCCGGGCATCGACGCGTCCACGTCCACCTCGCCGCCGTCGCAGCCGACCGCCGCGAGCGCGAGCAAGGAGCCACAGACCAGAGACTTCGTCCACCAAGTGCGCTGCATATCCATCTTCCCTCCAAGACAAGTCGCCAGCCATAGCGGAGGTCGGCCTCGATGGGAAGCGCGGGGAATCGAACAGCGATCGGTAGCCGGGTCCCGACGGCCTCGGTCGACGACCAGCTATCTTGCTTCCCTGTGACACGGATGGCCGCGACGAATCCAGCGCTCGGCCACGCGGAGGCGGACGACCAGGACCCAGGTGGGCTCGACCTCGAGCTCGCGGTCGTCGACGCGCGCCAGGAGCGGGGCGTTCGAGGCGGGCAGCTTGCGATCGAGAATGGCCGGCATGGAGCCGCGCACGCGGGTGCCCTGGTGCGAGGTGCAGCAGGGCGCGAGGAACCGTGAGTCGAACTCGCGCGCGCCGAGGCGGTCGACGCCGAGCTTGGCTTCGCAGGCCATCACCTTGGAGGAGCTGTCGTTTACGAGGGCCACGTCGATGCGGCTCGCGCCGTCGAAGCGGAGGGAGCCGTAGGAGGCGAGCGGCGCCTCGGGGACGGCGCGGCGGCCGACGACGGCGGGTCCGACGCGCTGGGCGAGCTCGGCGCGCACGGATGGCGAGCGGCCGTACATCTCGGCCAGGAGGCGCTCCCCCACGTGGGTGAGAGCGATCATGAGCGGGACCCGGATGCGGTGCGCTCCCTCTGGGGCGGGCCATCGGCTCGGAAGCGCTCGAGCGCGCTCCCAACAATCTCGTCGACTTCGAGCATCGGAGAGCGTCGCAGAGACGCCTCAACTCTCTGGACGATGTCGTGGGTCGAGGTCATCGCCTCTTCCTATCAGAGTCTCCGCCCAGAACGCGCGCATCTCGACCATTCAAACAAAGAAAACTGCTAATACAGATACATAAACTCTTTGCGGGAACACGCGTTCATGCTAGATGAGTTGCATGGGGGCATTCATCGAACATGGTCCGTCGGCCGACACCTCTCGCCAGGTGGCCGACGAGACTCTGAGGAAGCTCGGGCGCCTGCGCGCGGCCAGCGACTTCGAGCTCTGTCAGTGGTTCCTCTGCGGCTTCCGGCTGAAGGTCCACGAGCTCTACGGCTTCGCCAGCTTCCGCGAGTACGCCGAGCGCTGGTTCGGCTGCTCGGGCCGGGGGACCGAGGAGCGAGTGCGCGTCGCGGAGCGGCTCGATGAGCTGCCGAAGCTCAGCGCCGCGTTCGCGGCGGGCGACCTCGTCTACTCCGCCGTGCGCGAGCTGACCCGGGTGGCCGACGCGGAGACGGAGGCCGAGTGGCTCGAGGTCGCCGACGGCAAGACGGCGTCACAGATCGAGCGCATGACCTCGGGCAAGAAGCCGGGGGACCGGCCGAGCGACCCGACGCGGCCCGAGCTCGAGCGCAAGCGGGTGACCTTGAACCTGTCGCCCTCGGCCTACGCGCTCCTGCGGCAAGCGCGGGACGTGCTCCGCAAGGAGAGCGGCGGCACGCACCTGGACGACGACGCGTTCATCGAGCTCCTCGCCTCGAGCGCGCTCTCCGGCGGCGGCGGCGCGGACGAGACGCGGAGCCGGCACCAGATCGCGCTGACGGTCTGCGAGTGCTGCAAGGCCGCCACCCAGGACGCGAACGGCGAGCAGGTCCCCGTCGGGCCCGAGGTGGTGGAGGTGGCCGAGTGCGACGCGCAGATCATCGGCCGGGTGGACATCTCGGCCGGCTACGAACGGGCGAGCCAGGTGATCCCGCCTGCGGTGCGCCGCGCGGTGGTGCGCCGACACGGCGGCGTCTGCGCGGTGCCGGGGTGCAAGAACACGAGCTGCGACGTGCATCACTGCGACCCCAAGTCGGAGGGCGGCAGCCACGACCCCGAGCGGCTCATCCTGCTCTGCTCGACCCATCACGGGATCGCGCACGAAGGGAAGATCGTCATCCGCGGCACCTGGTCCGCGGGCTTCGTGTTCGAACACCCAGATGGGTCTGGCTATGGCTCACCGAAGGTGGAGCCGAGGAAGGCGCGCGTCCTGGCCGAGGTGTTCCAGATGCTGAAAGCGCTCAGCTTCAAGGAGAAGGAGGCGCGGCGGCTCGTGGACCAAGCGCGCCCCCACGTGGGGGCCGAGACGACGGCCGAGCAGGCGCTGCGGGTGGCGCTGCGGGGAGTGTCGATCGGGAGCGGGGTGCGGGAGGAGCTGGCGGAGTACGGTGGGTCGGCCCCCACGTGGGGGCTGATGTGGTCCACCGCGATGGTTCCCCAGACCCCATTCGCCTCTGCGTGATGGGCTCAGCGGACGCGGCGTAGCCAGACCCACCCGAGCCCCAGGAGCGCGAGCCCGGCGAGCGAGACCCAGCTGCCGGCTCGGGCGCGTTCGGCTTTGGACTCCGGGAGGACGCGCAGCAGGCCCTCCGCGGGCGACAGGCCGGCCTCCTCGAGGTGGCGCCGGAAGCTCAGCTGATTGGACTGGCTCACGAAGCCCGTCCAATGGCCCGCCCCGGTCGCCCCGTCGTCGGCGAGCACGTCGTCGGCGAGCAGCACCGCCACCGTCGTCCCGGTCGCGCTCGCGGTGACGGGCGTGTAGCACTGCTCACGCCCGCTGCCGCGTCGGCAGAGGCGGTGCTCGGGACGCGCGACGCCGCGCACCTCGACGTAGTCGGCGTCGGAGCGCGCGCCCGCCTCCATGGCCGCCAGATCGAGGCGCTCGACCGACACGGCCTTCGCGTGGGCGAACATGCCGACTCCGAGGAGGGCCATGACCGCACCCGCGCCTACCAAGGCGAGCGGACGCACGCGGCCGCGGATCCAGCTCGCACGGGCCGCGCGGACCGTCGGAGAGCGCCCGCGGAGAGCGAGGGCCCCGGCGATCACCGCTCCCGAGACGACCACGACGAAGAGCATGGCGTAGAGGTCGGTGTCGCTCACGCGGTAGGAGAGCACATCCGATCTGGCGCGGCACGGCGCGGGGATCGAACGCCGCTCAGGCAGGAGATGCGCCCTGTGGCACCCTGGCCACGTGCAACACGGCTTCGTGCGTGGCGTGCGCCTCGAGCGCGAGAAGGTGCCCGACTTCGGGCGCTACCCGTTCGACATCCCGGCGGTGCGCGACCTCGAGACCCTCGACCTCGACCCGGGGGTGACGTTCTTCATCGGCGAGAACGGGAGCGGCAAGTCCACGCTCCTCGAGGCCATCGCGATCAT
>JAVJQK010000077.1 GCA_040218145.1 Sandaracinaceae bacterium
GCCGCTTCCGCTTCCGCCGCCGCTTCCGCTTCCGCCGCCGCTTCCGCTTCCGCCGCCGCTTCCGCTTCCGCCGCCGCTTCCGCTTCCGCCGCCGCTTCCGCTTCTGCCGCCGCTTCCGCTTCCGCCGCCGCTTCCGCTTCCGCCGCCGCTTCCGCTTCCGCCGCTGCTTCCGCTTCGGCCGCTGCTTCCGCTTCCGCCGCTGCTTCCGCTTCCGCTTCGGCCGCCGCTTCCGCTTCCGCCGCCGCTTCCGCCGCCGCTTCCGCTTCCGCCGCCGCTTCGGCCGCTGCTTCCGCTTCCGCCGCTGCTTCCGCCGCCGCTTCCGCTTCCGCTTCCGCCGCCGCTTCGGCCGCAGCTTCCGCTTCCGCTTCTGCCGCAGCTTCCGCTTCCGCTTCTGCCGCCGCTTCCGCTTCGGCCGCGGCTTCCGCTTCGGCCGCCGCTTCCGCTTCGGCCGCGGCTTCCGCTTCGGCCGCCGCTTCCGCTTCGACCGCCGCTTCCGCTTCCGCTTCCGCCGCCGCTTCGGCCGCTGCTTCCGCTTCCGCTTCCGCTGCGGCCGCTGCTTCCGCTTCTGCCGCCGCTTCCGCTTCGGCCGCCGCTTCCGCTTCCGCTTCGGCCGCTGCTTCCGCTTCCGCTTCGGCCGCTGCTTCCGCTTCTGCCGCTGGTTCCGCTACCGCTTCCGCTTCCGCGTCCGCCGCCGCGTCCGCCGCCGCGTCCGCCGCCGCGTCCGTGGTGTCCGCATCGCTCGCTGTCATCGCGTGCGTGTCTTCCGCTGCCGCATCCGCCTCCTGGACGGGTTCCGACCCGGGATCGGGACCCAGCTCCTCGGACGCAGAGGACGGCGCGGGCGGAGGCGTGGCGAGGCGGGAGGGAGCGCCGCCGACGAAGCCCGAGACGGGCATGAGCATCGTGTCCCCGGCGGTGTCCTCGGAGCGCGAGGGCGTATCGACGTGGTCGTCGCTCGTCAGGTCGCCCCAGTCCGCCAGGGGATCCGAAGCGACGCTGGGGGAAGGAGAGGCGACGGGATCCGCAGGCGCGATGACGAGGCCCAGGGTGGCGGCGAGGGCCAGGGCGCCCTCGTGGCCCGGCTTCGCGCGGAGCGCGTTGCGGATCCGCTCGCTCGCCGACTCGGTCCGCCCGCCCTCGATGAGCCACGAGGCGAGCTCGAGCTCCAGCTCGCAGACGACGTCGGGCTCCGGGCCCTCTCCCTCGAGCGCGGCGAGCGCCTCGTCCACGCACGACACCGCGGCGTCCAGGTCACCCCGGCCGACGGCGTGCAGACGCGCTTGGCGCTGGATGAGACGCGCGCGGCTCTCCGCGAGGAAGGCGTCGTCGGCGCGCTGCCGGAGGACCGCGGACAGGCGCTCGAACGCCGCCTCGCCCGCCGCGGGATCACCGTCGCGAAGGGCGCCGGCCAATCGCAAGAGGTCTTCCTCCACCTCGGTATAGCCGCCGTGCTCCCAGAGATCGGCCAGGATCTCGAACGCGCGCGCCGGCTGGGCCAGCTCCGCCTCGTAGAGCGCGGCGGCCTGCTTCGTCATCTCGGCGCGGATCGCCGGATGGGTCGCGCGCTGACCGAGGGTCATGGCGGCGTGGGCGAGGGCGTCGACCTTGCCTTGCTCGCGGGCGAGCCGCTCGATGGAGGAGTAGATGGCGCCCGCCTGCGGGTTCTCCTCGAACGCTTGCAGGTACGCCTCCAGCGCTGCCTTCTGGGCGCCCGCGCGTTCCAGCCAGCGGGCGCGGCGGTACGCCAGCGCGCGGCGGCCGTTCGGGCCCATCGACCGATCGATGAGGCGCTGGTACGTGCGTCGCGCCGCGTCCACGTCGGTCAGCTCCAGCGCGAGCTGCTCCACGGCGAGCAGGAGCCGGCCAGACCCGGGCGCGTGCTCGAGACCCTCCATCGCGGCCGTCAGGCCGAGGCGCGGGTCGTCGACCTTCTTGATCGCCGTCTGCACCGCGCGCACGAAGACGGGGCCCACCCGGGGCGGCTTCAGCTTTCGACCGGACTCGCGCAGCAGCTCCACCGCCCGACGCGCGCGCCCGAGGCGCACGAGCGCGCCCGCCGCCTCGAACAGCGGAGCCTCGTCCTCCATCTCGGGGGTCCACGCTTCGCGCAGGAAGCCCTCCGCGCGGTCGAGGTCTCCGCGGAAGCGCGCGTGCGCGGTGGCGAGCTTGAGCAGCGGGCCCACCCGCTCGACGCCCTCGGTGGCTTCGAGCTCGAGGGTCAGCACGGCGAGCAGGCGCTCGACCTCTCCCGTCTCGCTGTAGAGCGACTCCAGGCGCGCGAGGGTCGCCTCGTCGCGCGGGGAGGCCGCCAGCACGCGCAGGTGCGTCCGCGCCTCGGCCGCTCGATCGTTCGTCTCGGCCTGCCGCTTCGCGAGCGCGCGGAGCAGCTCGAGGCGCGGGAGATCGACCTGGGTGGCGATCCTTCGCTCGAGCGCGTCTCGCACCAGCGCGTGGTCTCCCGTCGTCTCCGAGAGGCGGCCGGCCAGCTCGCGCAGCACGTCGCCGTGCGGGCCGAAGGCGTCGGCGGCGCGGATGGCGAGGCGGGTCGCAGAGGCAGGGTCCCGCTCTCCGAGCCGCTCGACCGCGCGGGCGACGGGGGTGGCGAGGGGTGGGGTGACGTGCTCGGGCGCCAGCGCGCCTTCGATGGCGCTCTCGAGCGCGGCGTCGCTCTCGGCGCTCGGGAAGGCGGTCAGCCGCATCGACCAGGGCTCGGGGTCGTAGGGCGCGACCTGCGCCCACACGTCGAGCGCCTCGCGCATCACCTCGCGCTCGCCGGAGTCTCGCGCCACCCGGGCCCAGGCCTCGAGGATGGGCGGCGAGTCACCGAAGTGCGCGCGCACCATGCCGAGCGCCGCGCGCGGCTGCTCCACCACCTCGAGGTGGCGCGACACGAGGAGCGCGGCCTCCGCGCTGCTGGGATCGGCGGAGAGCGCGGCCTCGGCGCACGAGATGGCCTCCTCCACGGAGCCCGCGATCTCGAGCTCCAGGGCGAGGGCGGTCAGGGTGCGCGCACGCTCGGCCGCGGGGAGCGGCATCTGGGCTTCGCTCGCGAGCGCCTCTCGGAGCAGCTCGCGGTCCCTCAGGCGGCTCGCGGCGCGGCGGAGCCGGATCGAGCACTCGCGGTGCCCTGGCAGCTCCTCCAGCACGCGCCGGCAGGCGTGGGCCGCCTCGCGCAGATCGCGCCGCATCACGTGCAGCGTGGCGAGCCGGGTCAGCGTCCTGAGCCGCTCGGTCCGGTTCGTCGCGGCCTCGGCGCGCGCCGCGAGGGTGCGAGCCTCGCCGTATTCGTCACCCTCGAGACGCAAGAGACGCTGCAGCGCGTCCGCCACGTTGGGCGACTCGGGCTCCACGTCGAAGACGTCGCGGAACAGCCCGACCGCGCGGCGTCGGCGGGCCGGATCGTCGCGCAGGTGCAGCGCGAGCCGCCGCTTGGCGTCCACGCGCAGCTCTCCGATCGCCACTCTCAGCTCGTTCTCGAGCTGCTCCATCCTGCGCTCGTGCGCCTCGAGCGCGGGCTGGAGCCGTTCGAGCTGCCGCGCCGGCGCCGGAGCGCTGGGATCGATCGCCTGGAGTCGACGCCAGGCCCAGGCCGCGCGCGCCGTGGCGCCGAGGGCCTCCTCGGCGATCGCGGCCAGCTCCTGGAGCATCACGGCCTGCGGGGCGGCGCCGGACCAGCGCCCGCGGAGCAGCGCGCGCTCGAGCGCGTCCGCGAGCAGACGCTCGTCGCCCTGCGCCCTGGACTGCTCGCGGATCGCCTCGAGGTTCCCCGCGTCCTCGGGGTCGAGCTCGAGCGCGCGGGCCCGCAGCTCCGCCTCCCACATGCCGTCCCCGGGCAGCTCGAGGCGCGCCTCGGCGGCCCGCGTCAACCACGTCGCCCGGGACTCTTCGCTCGCCGCGGCCGCCATCTCCTCGAGGAGGACGGCCCGCTCGAGGGTCGCTCCCGCCGCGGCCAGATCGGCGTCGAGGGGTTCGTAGAGCACCTCGAGGTGCGGCTCGGCGTCGAACGCCCGCGTCAGGAAGGAGGCCGCCAGCGCAGGGCGGTCTGACATCTCGGCCTGCTCTGCCGCAGCGAGCAGGAGCGCGCGCCGGGTGTCCGCGTCGGGGGTGCGCCGCACGGCGTCGGCGCGCACCGCGATGGAGGCCTCGTGGCGATCGTTGGCGGCGAGCTCCCGCGCGAGCGCGTCGGCGCGCGCGGGATCGTGCGGGTCGAGCCCCATCGCCATCGCGACGAGCGACAGGGCGCGCTCCGGGTCGCGCGCGCGCAGGGCGTCCGCGGCGTCCGCCGCCGCCTCCGCCGCGTCGATGTCGCGCCCGAGCTCACGCCAGAGGTGGGCCGCGAGCATGCGCGGCGCGGGCGCGCTCGGATCCGCGGCCGCGGCGGCGCGGGTCGCGCTCAGCGCCTCGGAGAGCTTGCCGAGCCGCCGACACAGGAGCGCGTAGTGCATGAGGGGCCCGAGCCGCTCCGCGCCCTCCGGCGCCGCGTTGACCATCGCGCGGGCGTAGGCGACCGCGAGATCGGCCTGGCCCAGCGCGGCGCAGCGGTCGGAGGCGAGGGCGAGGATCTCGCGGTCGTCGGGGGCCGCCGCCGCCGCCTCGCGATAGGCACGGGCGGCCTCCTCGACCGACCCGAAGCGCTGCTCCCAGGCCTCCCCGAACGCGCGCCACGCCGCGGCTCGCACCTCTCCCGAGGCGTTCTGCTGCTCGAGCACCGCGATGTCGCGCTCGAGGGCGTCGAGCGGATCGTCCAGCTGCGCCTCGCCATCGGGGAGGGGCGGCAGATCCGGGTCCAGCTCGGGCTCGTCGTCGAAGACGGGGACGAGCCCCGGGTCGAGCTGCATCGACGGCTTCTTCCGCGGCGGCAGCGAGGAGCGCGGCGCGGCGGAGCCCAGCGGCGGCGTGTGTCGGCTCGGCGCGGAGGGCGGGATCGACGGCATGCGCGGCGCGGGCGCGGGCGGGGCGTCGGGCGCGACGATGCGCGCCAGGCCCGCGCGGACGAGCGCGGCGATCCGCGTCGCGGCCGCCGGCTCGCTCGTCAGCAAGCGCGCCACCGCGGGCCGCTCGTCCGGGTCGGCGCTGAAGCGCGCCCAGCGGCGCGCTCTCTCTTCGTGCGTGCCGCCGAGCCACTCCAGCACGTGGCTCGCGCGCGCCCCGACGTGGCCGGCGTCTTCGTCCGCCGCCCGGCGCTCGAGCGCGTCGAGCACCAGGGTCACGAGGTTGGTCGTGTTGCTCGTCTGCGGCACGCGCACGTCCGCGGTGAGCGCGGAGGGCTGCCGTCCCTCGGCGGAGGCGCGCGCCATGCCTCGGACCAGCCGGTCGAGCCACAGCCCGCGGTGGACCTCGCGGTTCGCGACCTCGCTCAGCAGTCGCTGTCGCTGCAACACCTCCGCGAGGCTCACGCCCTCGTCGCGCGCCATGGTCGCGCAGCGCTCCAGCGGCCCCTCGGCCACCCGCCCGGAGTCGCGCAGGAAGGCCATCAGGTCCCCGTCGCCCTCCGCGGGGCGCACCTCGACGACCTGCCCCCTGCGCAGGAGGATCTGGCGTCCGCCCACCTCCACGCTTCCGTCCGCGCCGCGCTCGGCGAGGCCGAGGAGGAAGAGGGCGATGGGGCTCGGGGACAGCGCCCGCCCAATCATGGGCGCGACCTTACCAGGTTTGCGTCCCCGCGTTGGGCAGAACCGCCTCGCCCATCGTCGCTCCGGGCGGCCGCCCGGTCGGCTGGCAGCTGGCGCGCGCCCGGGGTCGCGACGACCTCGTCGGGGGCGCGTGGCGGGCCGCGGCGAGGGCTGCGGAGTGCCCTTCGGCGACCGTCAGGGCTCGCTGCCGATCGCGGGCACGTCCTGGGGGGGCGGCCCGTCCATGTCGCGCGGAGGGGGGAGCGTGCCGCTCGGCGTCTCGGGCGCCGGCTCGGGCTCTGGTTGCGGATCCGGTGCGCTCCCGCCGCCGGGCTCGTCGTCCGGCTCGGGCGTCGAGCCGCCGCCTCCCGTCGCTCGCCGCAGCTCCTCGACCTGGCGTCTCGCGATGGAGGCGCGCGGGCCAGACGGGAGCCGCTCGAGGTATCGCTCATAGGCGGTGAGGGCGTCCGCGTTGCGCCCCAGCCGACGGTAGGCGCTGCCGAGCCCGATGTAGGCCTCGGCGTATCCCTGGCCGGCCGCCTGCCGGAAGTTGCTCGCAGCCTGGCTGGCGTTTCCGCGCTCGAGCGCGACGTATCCGAGCCCGGTGAGCGCCTCCGACCCGCCGGGTCGCACGCCCCGGGCCCCCTCGTAGTACTGCTGGGCGCGCTCGACGTCGCCGCGCTCGAGCCGCTCGTCGCCGCTCCGGATGTACCAGCTGTAGTCGCGACCGCCGGGGATCGCGCCCGACTCGGAGCCTCCGCCGCGCCGGTCTCCGCCCCGGTCCGTGCCGCGATCCGTGCCGCGCTCGTCGCCGCGAGCCTGGGTCGGCGCCTCGGGCTGCTCCGCCTCTTCGGTCTCGGCTTCGCCCTCGGCCTCCTCTTCGCCTTCCGGCACGTCGACGGTGGGCGGGGCCGGGGGGACTCCCTCCTCGATCGCCCTCCGCAGCGCGTCCGCGGGCCCGTGTCCGCTGGAGCGCTCCAGCACCCGGTCGACCTGGCGTCTCGCAGCCGATACTTCGTTGGCCGCGAGCAGCGCCCGGGCGTAGAGGAGTCGGGCTCGAATGAGGCCCGGGTCCTCCGCGACGGCCTCCTCGGCGAGCGGGCGCGCGGCGGCCACGCCGCCCTCCTGGGCCGCGGCGATCAGCGCACGCGCGCGCAGGGTCTCGGCCGCGGGCTCGCGCTGCAGCGTCAGCGCCCGGCTCATGCGTGATCCGGCGCGCTCGAGATCACCCGTGAGACGGAGCGCGTCGGCGAGCGCGACCTCGGCCGCCGCGTCGCTCGAGCCGTGCCGGACGGCGTCCTCGGCGCGCTGGAGGGCGGTCTCGGCGTGTCGCCGCGCCTCGGCCCGCTTGGCGTTCGCTTCGCCGAGCCGGGTCGGATCGTCGGCCGCGCGCGCCGCGAGGTCGTCCGCTTCGAAGGTCAGCGCCTGAGCCCAGAGCGCGTGGGCGCGGGCGAGCCCGGTCAGCACGGCCACGTCGTGCTCGTCGAAGGCGAGGGCCTGCGTGTAGTGGTGGATGGCCTGCTCGTAGCTGTCGATGGTGTCGCCCGCGAGCGCCTCGTCGCCCGCGCTGACGTGCGGGTTGGCGGGGTCCTCGGGGGACTCGGCGAGCCCGACGAGCGGCGCGATCTGCGGCCACCCGAGCGCGACGCCGACCGCGGCCGCGAGCAAGACCACCAGCGCGACCCACAGGCCACTCCGGCTCTTGCCGCGCGCAGGGCTGACGGGCTCCTCGTCGTCGAGGTAGAGGCCGCGATCGCCCGCCCGACCCGGCGGCGCGGAGAGCGGGCGGTTCGACGGCAGCGCGCCGGCCGTCGCGTCCGAGGGCGCGCGCGGCGGCCCGGGGATCTTCGGGTCGGCGGCGCTCGCGGCGGGACGCGCCGCCGGAGTGGAGCTGCCGGCCGTCGAGGCGGCGGGCGGGGGCGCGGAGGAGGGCGGGGGCGCGGAGGAGGGCGGCGCCGGCGCGCGAGGGGGCGGCCTGGGGGGCGCGGGCGCGCGCGGCGGCTCGCTGACGGCGCCGACGCCCATCATCGTGGACTTCGGCTTTCGCCGCGGCTGCGTGTCGGAGACCGTCGCCCCCGCCCCGGCGCCCGGGCTGGCGGCGCTCGTGGCGTCGGCCGCCATCGTCTTGGCGTGCGCGCGCGAGTCGTGCACCGCCTCGACGCCGGGCTTCGTGCCCACGCGCTGCCGTGGACCGCGCTCCGAGATGTCGGTGTCGGCCGTCGCCGCGGTCGCCGCCGCGAAGAAGGTCGACAGCTCCGCGATGTCGCCGAGCCGCTTCCAGTCCTCCCCTCCACGGGAGATCCAGTCGCTCTCTTCGAGGCTGCCCGCCGTGATCAGGCGTTGCAGCTCTTTCAGGGACCCGAGGGTGCGGGTGGCGCCGTCTCCGGTGCGCACCTGCCAGCTCTTCGCGCCGCTCGATTCGGAGTCCGGGCGGAACACCTTGAAGAGGTGCCCACAGTTGGTGCACTTGACCGTCGTGCCCCGATCCGAAACCAGCGTCTCGTCGAATTCGTATTCGGTCCCGCAACGTTCGCAGGTGACGTCCATCGTTGATCCGGCGCCGCGAGCGTAGCAGGTGATCGCGGCCACGTCGCAGCATTGCTGTGCACGATTCGGCTCGGCTATCCGCGGAGGCGCGCGCCGAGCCACTTCGCGGTGTCGAGGCGCGCCTCCTCGAGCACCAGCGCCGCCCGCTGGGCCCGCTCGCGGAGCGCGTCCGGCACCGAGATCCACGAGCGGCCGCCGGAGATCCAGATCGTCGGCGCCTCGAGCGCGCACGCGAGCGGCTCGTGCACGGCCACCAGCGGGCCGTCCACCTCGCGGGCGAGGGCGTCCAGCGCTCCCTCGAGCGCGCTCGGCGCGCCGATCCAGACGATCTCTTCGGGGGTCCGGGTCAGCGTGAACCCCTCCGCGTGGCGCAGCTCCCCGCGAGCGAGCGTCCACCCCGAGGAGGCCGCGAGGGCGCGTCCGAGCTCGAGCGCGCCCGGCCCGAAGACGCAGATCGCGGCGTGGGGCCAGCGCCGCGCCGTCACCTTCGCCGGCAGCGCGGGGCGCGACAGCGGCGTCTTCACCCGTGACTCACCGGTCAGCTCGGCCGCTCGACCTCGTGGCCGTCCGCCTCCCAGTGGAGGAAGCCGCCGTCGAGGAACGCGGTCTCGACGCCCAGCTCCCGGAGGGCGTCGGCCGCCTCCTTGGCCTCGTCGGTGGTCCGGCCGTAGAGCACGCGGATGCGGCCGTCATGCGGGCTCAGCTCGGCCGCCCGGCCGTTGAGCTCGTCCTTGGCCACGTGGATCGCGGTGGGGATGCGGTAGCGGCCGTACGAGCGGGCGTCCCGGATGTCGACCGGCACCGCGCGCTTCTGCGCGATGAGCTGGGCCAGCTCGTCCGGCTTGATCTCCGCCGCGTCGGCCGGCAGGACCGGGCGCACCATCTCGAGGATGGCCTCCTTCGGGACGAGGCCGGGCTGGCCGGTGACCACCTGGCCCTGGTGGACCACGAAGAGGCTGGGCACGGACTGGATCCGGAACGCGGCGGCCACGTTCGGGTTCCGGTCCACGTCCACGCTGACGACCTTGAGCTTGCCGCTCAGCTCGTTCGAGACCTGCTCGACGAGCGGCGAGAGCTGTTTGCACGGCTGGCACCAGTCGGCGTGGAAGTCGACCAGGACGGGCAGCTCGGAGCGCAGGACCTCCTGCTCGAAGGAGGCGTCGGTGACCGGGATGACGGGCATCGCGCGCTTCTTAATGCCGGCCGAGGCGGCTTACAACCCCGCGTCGCAGATGGCTCATCGCCAGCGCCGGAAGGTGGGCTCGCCGGGGATGCGGCCGTCCTCGATGGGGACGCGCATGACGAGCCGGTCGCGCGTGCCCGGGGTCGCGTGGAGGCGGAGGTCGGGGCCGATGATGACCGCCTCGGGGTGGCCCGGGACCTCGGCGAGCAGCTCGAGCGCGGCCTCCGGGCCCAGCACGAACGCGGCGGTGGAGAGCGCGTCCGCGTAGACGCCTTCGCTCGCGAGCAGGGTGACCTGCATGGTGCGGCGCGCGGGGAGGCCGGTCTCCAGATCGATGATGTGGTGCCAGTGGGTCCCCGAGGCGTCCAGGAACGCGTGCTCGTAGTCGCCGCTGGTGGAGATCGATCCGTCGGTCACCTCGAGGAACCCGATGTAGGTCGCCGGGTCGCGCGGGTGCTGGATGCCGACCCGCCAGGGCCGACCGGAGCGCATGCCGTGGACCTGCACCTGGCCGCCTCCGAACATCATGTACGACTCGGCGCCGCCCTCCCGCAGGATGGCCCCGGCGCGATCGAGCGCGTAGCCCTTGCCGATGCCTCCGGTGCCGATGGCCATGCCTTCGCGAGCGAGGCGCACGGTGCGGGCCTCCTCGTCGAGCGCGATCGCCTCCCAGTCCACGAAGCGGAGCCGGGCCCGCACCTCCGCGCGCGTCGGGACGCTCTCCTCGCCGGGCTGGAACGTGTAGAGCCCGCGGAGCGCGGCCCAGGACAGGTCGAAGGCGCCATCGCTCCAGCGGGACACGTCGAGCCCGGCCTTCACCACGCGCAGGCTGTCGGGGCCGACCTCGACCGGCCGCTCGCGCCCGGCCGCGGCGTTGATGCGCGAGATCTCGCTGTCGTCCTGCCACTCGCTGAGCACGTCCTCGAGCCGCTCGATCTCGTCGAGGGCGCGCCCGATGAGCGGCGCCGCCTGCGCCTCGGGCATGCCGCCGACGCTGATCTGGAAGACGGTGCCCATGATCGGCCGGCTCCGCTGCACGAGCGCGTCGGGGTCGACCTCGTCCTCGGACTCCGCCTCCTCCTCCGAGGTCGCGGGGGTGGGGCCCTCGAGCTCCACGGGGCGGAGCTGAGGCTCGTCGTCGCCGCAGCCGATGAGGGCCAGGGCGAGCAGCAGACAGAGGCGAATGCGCATCATCAGGGGAAGCGGACCTGGACGCCGCCGGTGGCGTCGGGGGAGATGCCGAAGGCACGGAGGAAGAGGATGTTGACGCCGACCTGCACGTAGAACCCGAGGTACCGCAGGACGTCGAGCTGCACGCCGACCTCACCGCGCACGCCGAAGTCGACGTCGCCCCAGCTGGACACGCCGCCGCCCGACGGCGTGAAGTCGAGCATCGCGCGCGCGCCGAGGAAGAGCTTGAAGAGCGACTCGGGGGAGATGTACGCGCGGATGCCGAGCCCCGTCTGGAGCACGTTGTTCTCGGTGGGCTCGACCCCGACCATGCCGATGCGGCCCATGGCGGTGATCTCGAGGCCGGGCGTGACGCCGAAGCTCAGATCCAGGTCGGCGACGCCGGAGCCCACGAAGAAGCAGAACGTGCTGCCGTCGTCGTCGCAGCGGGGGCCGTCCTCGTAGCGGATGCCGAAGAAGAAGGGCACGCCGGCGCCGACGCGGATGCCGACCTGATACTCGTGGTCGAGCGACTCGCCGGCGTCCTCGTCTTCGTCGTCTTCGACCACGACGACCGCGCCGCGAGGGGCCGTCATCGCCGCCTGCTCGGCCTCGAGCTCGTCCTGGCGAGGGTCGATCTCGACGGAGCTCGTGGCGCGCGCGGGGACGTCCGCGCCCGTCGCGCCCTCGTCCGACGCGTCTGCCTCGAGATCGGCGTCCGCCGGCGCCTCGCCTTCGACGCCGTCCGGCGCCTCGGACGCCGTCTCCGGCGCGTCGCCGTCCTGCGCGATCGCGGCCCCGGGCAGAGCGAGGCCGAGCCATGCGACGAGGGCGAGCGGGATTCGACGTGACATGGGAAGCCAGGCGGGTGCGGAAAACGAGCGATGGCGCTAGCTTCCGGCCGATGGCGGGCAATCTATCGGAGGCCTCCGGAGCGGACAAGCGCGTCACGCGCACCGCCGTGACCCTCGCCGTGGGCCTGCTGCTCTCCGCCGTCGCGCCCAGCGCGGCCGAGGCGCTCGGGGAGTCGTCGCTCTTCGAGGTGCGCACGGTCGCCTACGAGGGCGGCGACGCGCGTCCGCGCCCGACCGCGCCCTACCGGCTGGCGTGGGAGGTTCGCAAGCGGACCAGCATCGACGTCGAGCTGCGGCCGGGGAGCTCGCGCCTCGATGACACGTCCATCTTCGATCACCCCTTCCTCTACTGGACCGGCGACGAGGCGTTCGAGCCGCTGTCGGAGGCCGAGATCGTCGGGCTCCGGCGCTTCGTCCGCTTCGGCGGCTTCGTGCTCATCGACGACGCGGCCCCCGAGCACGCGGGCTTCGATCGCTCGGTCCGCCGCGAGCTCGGCCGCGCGTTCCCGGACCGCCGGCTGCGCCAGCTGGATGGCACGCACACCGTCTTCCGCACCTTCTATCTGCTGCGGCGCCCGGAGGGGCGGGTCCGAGGGCCGGCGCACCTCGAGGGGCTCGACTTCGGCGATCGGGTGGCGATCGTCTACAGCCGCCACGATCTCGGTGGCGCGTGGGCGCGCGACAACCTGGGCGCCTGGCAGCATTCGGTGTCGCCGGGCGGGGAAGAGCAGCGGGAGCGCGCGATCCGCCTCGGCGTGAACCTCGTGATGTACGCGCTCTGCCTCGACTACAAGGACGACCAGGTGCACGCGCCGTTCATCATGCGGCGGCGCGGCGGCGCGCCTTGATGGGTGGTCGGTGATGGAGGGCGCGGCCTTCTCGTTCGCGGTCCCCGGCGGCGCCTGGACCGCCGCGGCGCTCGCGCTGCTGCTCGCGGTCGCGGTCGCGGCGTCGCTGTGGGCGCTCCGGCTGGAGACGCGCCCCGGGCGTCGCGCGCTCCTCGCCGGGCTCCGCGTGCTCACGGCCGTCGCCGCGTGGGTCGTCGCCGTGCAGCCGCGGTGGGTCGGCGAGCGCTTCGAGGAGAGCGAGGGGCGCCTGGCGGTCCTCGTCGACGCCTCGCGCAGCATGTCGCTGCCGCGCGGCGCGTCCTCGTCGTCGGTCGGCGCCTCGCGGGCGGAGCGCAGCCGGGCGCTGCTCGAGCGCTGGGCCGACGACGCGTCGGGGCCCGTCGCGACCTTCACCTTCGGGGAGCGGCTCGCCAGCACGGAGCTCGGCGCGCTCGCGGAGGGGTTCTCGCCGAGCGCCGACCAGAGCCGGCTCGGCGCCGCGCTCGAGGCGTTGCTCATGCAGGAGGTGGGCGCGGAGCTGGGCGCGGTGATCGTGGTGAGCGACGGCGCCGATCGCAGCGGCTTCGATCCCGCGCGCTTCGCGGCGAGCGGCGTGCGCGTGCACGCGGTGGCCACGTCCGAGGACGGGCTGCGCGACGACGCCATCGCCGAGGTGTCGGCCGACCCGGTCGGCTTCCTCCGGCGGCCGGCGCGGGTCCGGGTCGTCGTGCGCTCTCTCGGAGGCGCGGGCGGGCCCATCCCGGTCACCCTCCGGCGGGGCGACGAGGTCGAGCGCGAGGTCATCGCGGAGGTGCCGCCCGACGGCGAGGTCGAGGTGGAGATCCCCTTCACCCCGCGGCGCCTCGGCCGCGAGGTCTATCGCGTCAGCATCCCGCGCACGCCGGAAGACGCGGTGCCCGAGAACGACGAGCGCGCCTTCCTCGTTCGGGTGGTGCGGGACAAGTTACGTGTCCTGCTCGTGGCCGGACAGCCCAGCTGGGACGAGCGCTACCTGCGCGCCTTCCTGAAGCGCGACCCGGCCACGGATCTCATCTCGTTCTTCATCCTCCGCAACACGTCCGACCTGACCATGGCCGGGCCGGACGAGCTGGCGCTCATCCCGTTCCCGACCGATGAGCTCTTTCACGAGCACCTGGGCAGCTTCGACCTCGTCGTCTTCCAGAACTTCGAGTACGGGCCGTACCAGATGGCCAGCTACCTCCCGCGCATCCGCGACTACGTGATGCGGGGCGGGAGCTTCGCGATGATCGGCGGGCCGCTCTCGTTCCACTCGGGCGGCTACGCGTCGACCCCCATCGCGGAGATCCTGCCGGTGGAGCTGCCCCCGCCCGGCGCGCCTCCCTCGCAGACGGTGGTCACCGATCCTTTCCAGCCGCGGGTCCGCGACGGGATGGAGCGGCACCCGCTGATCTCGCTGGTGCCCGACCCGGTCCAGAACGCGACCCTGTGGTCCAGGCTCGCGCCGCTGGTCGGGGCGAACGTCGTCCGCGCGGTGCGCTCGGAGGGCGCGGTGCTCCTCGATCACCCGGCGGCGCGCATGGAAGGCGGGGGCCCGCTGCCCGTGCTCGTGCTGGGGACGGCGGGGGAGGGGCGCACCCTCGCGCTCACGACCGACACGACCTGGCGCTGGGGCATCACGACGGGCGGCGAGACGGGCGACGCGTCGACCTACGAGCGCTTCTGGGATCGGGCCATCCGCTGGCTGAGCCGTGACCCCGCGCTCGAGCCGGCGCGGGTCACGACCGACCGCGAGCGCTACGGCCCGGGGGCGGGGGCGCGCGTGGAGGCGCTGCTCCGCGACGAGCGCTACCAGCCGTTCGCGGACGAGAACGTGGAGCTGGTCCTCGAGGACGCGTCCGGGAACGAGCTGGGCCGCGAGCGCGCCCGGACCGATCGGGACGGAGAGGCCGCGGCGACGGTGACCTTGCCCCACGCGCCGGGCGCCTATCGGGTGGCCGCGCGCCGCGCGGGTCGTCGAGACGCGGTGGCCGCGGAGTGGCTCGTCGTGGAGGCGGGAGGCGACGAGCTCGCCGATCCCCGCGCCGCGCCCGAGCGCCTGCGCGCGCTGGCCGAGGCGACGGGCGGGACGTTCTACGCGGACCCCGAGGACGCGCCCGCCCTCGACGCGCTCGACACCACCCGGCGCCGCTCGCTCGGCACCCACGAGGAGGCGCCCTTCGGCACCGTCTGGGCGTTCCTCTTCCTGGTGGCCGCGTTCCTCGGGGAGTGGGTGCTCCGGCGACGCTGGGGACGCAGGTAGCGCTCAGCGCGCGCCGCAGCGCGCGTCGAGCTGGTCGTGGATGCGCGCCGCGAGGGCGCCCGTGAACGCCGACAGATCCGGGGCGCAGACCGAGCCGAGCAGGGTCGGCACGTCGCGCTCGGCGAGCGAGGCCGCGAGCGCGACGAGGCGCGCGGGAGGCGTCGCGCGCACCTCGGGGGTCTCGCACGACGCGGCGAGGCGGGGCTCCTCGCCGGGCTCGACCGTGGGCACCAGCTCGCGACGGAGCCGCTCGTAGTCGGCCGCGGTGGGCTCGAGCGGCTCGTCGGGGGAGGTGCCGGCGAGCAAGGCGAAGAGGTGGTCTCGCTCGCCGCGCACCTCGAGCAGGCCGCTCGTGAAGCGCCGCACGGGGTAGAGCGACTCGCTCCCCTCGAACGCGCACGCGAGGTCCGCCGAGAGGCCGCTCAGATCGAAGATGAACTCGCCGCCCGGCCTCACCGAGCAGTCGTCCCCGTCGCTGACCACCACCGTGACGAGCAGCCCCTCCTCGCCGAGGAGATCGTCGTTGCCGAGATCCGCGTGGCCGAGCTGGCTCTGATCGAGATCGAAGCGGAGCCGCGAGGAGGCGGGCGTGAGCCCCCAGAGGGCCGCCTCGAGCGGCTGGGTGAAGGCGCACCCGATCTCACCGACCTCGGCCCGACAGCGCGCCTCCTCGAGGAACCCCGCTGGATCGTCCTCCAACGCCGAGAACGGAGGGAAGCTTCGATCACACGCTGGGTCGAACGCGTCGGGGCGTGTGATGAGCAGGCCCTCGCCGGATCGCTCGCAGCCGGGGACGCGCGCCGAGCCGCTCCCGAGATCGCTCCGGATCACCCCGAAGTGCAGCGCGGTGACGGGCTCGCGGTCGGGCTCCCCGTCTCCATCGAGGTCGCCGCTCGCGAGCGCGTCGACGAGCGCGGGGAGGGCGGAGGAGAGCGCGAGCTGGATGGGCCGCATGCCGGGCGCGTCGTCGATGGTGAAGACGACGTCGACCTCCGCGCAGTCTCCGCAGCGGGCGACGTGGAGCGGATCGTCGTCGTCGCAGTCGCCCGGCTCGATGACCCACTGACCGCCCTCACAAGGCGGCTCCGGGAGGAGCTCGGCGCCGCAGACCCGAGCGTCGTCGCGCCCGACCCCGTCGCCGTCGCAGTCCACGTAGAAGGGAGACGCGAGCGCGCCCTCGTCGATGCGCCGGTCGCAGTCGTCGTCCACGCCGTTGCAGCGCTCGGGGGCTCCAGGGAAGGTCGCGCGGTCGCGGTCGTCACAGTCCGCGTCCGCGTTCCCGGCCCCGAGGCAGGCCTCCGACAGGAACCCGTCTCCGTCGGCGTCTTCCGTCTCGGTGCAGCCCACGGGCGCGTCCATGCCGTAGATCGACGTGCAGCCCGTGTTGCCCAGCAGGAGGCCTCCCAGCAGGAGGGTGGCCACGAGCGCGAGCGAGAGCGATGCGAGGCGGGTCACGGCTCCTCCTCCTCCGAGAGCAGAGCCGTGCTCGGCCCCGGGTCCTCGAAGACGTGGATGAACACGAGCACGACGGTCGTCAGCGTCGCGGCCCCTCCGGCCAGCCAGAGCAGGTCCGCCGCGACGGCGAAGCGGTTCGTCTCGTCCAGCGAGTCGAGGTAGGACTGCCCCGACTGCTGAGACGTCGTCAGCGCGTCGTGTGATTGAATGGTCATCGCCGTGAAGATGCCCGCCGCCCCGAGGAGGGCGAGCGCGAGCGCGCCCGCGGTGAGGGTGTCCTCCGTGAACGGGCCGCGTGGCGCCGGGCTCAGCGACACCCGCGCCCAGCTCCGCGCGTCCTCGCGGACCTCGATCTCGCCCGTATAGGGCTGCATCCCGTCCAGCCGCAGCTCGAGCCGATGCGTGCCGACGGGGACGCGCTCGAGCACCTGCGGCGCGTAGCCCCACTCGGCGTCGTCGATGCGGATCTGCGCGCCCGGCTGGTTGGCGATGACCGACAGCTCCCCCGTGGGGCCCGTCAGCTCGGCGTGCGCGCTCACCGTCCCGTCGGCCGGCACGGTCAGCGCCTCGCTCCATCGGTCCCGACCCGAGCTGGCCCGCACCTCGTAGTGCCCCGCGGGCAGCGACACGTCCACCGGGCTCACGCCCTCCCACACCACTCCTTCGGGGCCGATCACGCGCACCTGCGCGTCGGCGCTCGCGGTGAGCCGCAGCCGCCCGACGATGGCCGGCGGCTCGAGCGTCACGCTCACCGTGCGGCCCTCTTCCAGGGTCACCACGGAGGCCGCCGGGCGGTGGCCCTCGCGCTCGACCCACACGCGGTGTTCCCCGGCCGGGAGCGCCAGCAGGCGAGGCGTGCGCCCGTAGCGGCCCAGCTCCGCCCGGTCGACGTAGATGTCGGCGCCGGGGGGATCGCTCTCGACACGCAGCAGCGCCACCCTCGGCCGGAGCGCCTCCAGCGCCTCCTCCGCTCGCGCGCGGCGCTCGGCGTGCTCGGTGTCCGCGGCCAGGAACTCCGCAAAGTACATGTACGCTTCCTCGTTGCGCTCGAGCGCGCGGAAGCAGAAGGCGATGTTCAGGAGCGTGTTCGGGTTCGGCGCGATGCGCTGCCCGATCATGAACTCGCGTACGGCGGCGTCGTAGCGGCCCGCGTCGTAGTGGCGCCGGGCGGCTTCGTCGTGGAAGCGCGCCTCGGCCGCGCGGTCGGCGCGCGCGGGAACCGCCGACAAGGCGCATCCCAGCGCAGCGAACAACCCCAGCGCGAGGCGCAGGGCAGGGCGCAACGGCATCGGTCTCCCCCCTCTCGAGGCGCGGCGCTCAACGCGGCACGAGCGGCTCCCCCCGCCTCCGGGGGCGACGTACGCGCTCCACCCGCGGGCGCAAGCGGGTCGGCTCGGTCCGCGGCCGCAGCCGGACGCGCAGGGTGTCGGGGGTGCCGGGGCCGACCTCGACGTGCAGCGGCTCGTGGGAGGGCGCCGTGAGTCGGACGTCGCGCGTCTCCCACCCAGCCAGCCGAATGGACACGGGCGTGCGGCCCAGAACGACGCCGTCGCTCTCCACCTCGGCCCCCACTGGTGTGCTGTGGAGGCGCACGTCGCGTTGCGATGGCGCGGCTGCTGTCGGGACCGTCGCGGGCGTGACGGGCGTGGGGCGAGCGGGCGGCCGAGCCTCCTCGTGGGGCCGATCTGGCTCACCGGGCAAGGTCTCGCCCTCTTCCGGGAGCGCGGCGCCGACCGGCAGCGGGACGGTGGGCGGAACAGTGGCGACGATGGGTGGGCGCGGCGGCGTCCGAGGCGCCTCCGGCGACGACGTCAGGAGCGCCGCCGTCAGCGCCAGCGCCGCGAGCGCCACGCCGCCGAGCGCGGCCCAGACCCACGCGCGCCGCGGGCGAGCGCGCCGCGACGGGCGTTGCGGGAGCACGACGTGGACGTTCGGGATGGGCCCCGTGCGGGTGGCCGCGAGCCCGAGGAAGAGCTCGGCCAGGCCGGGCGCGAGCGGGATCCCGGAGTCGTGCGCGGCCGTCACCAGGCCCGCGCCGAACGCCTCCATCGACGGCCAGCGCGCGTCGAGCTCCCGCTGGAGCGCGCGATGCACGGCGCGCGCGATCGGGGCGGGCAGGTCGGGCCGGAGCCCCTCGAGCGGCGGCGGGTCTTCGGTGCACACCTTCATGACGAGCCCCGGCAGGGTGTCCGCCTCGAACGGGTGGCGGCCGGTCAGCGCCACGTAGAGCACCGCGCCCATCGACCAGACGTCGCTCTGCGTTCCCAGGGTGGGGCCGCCCATCGCCTGCTCGGGCGACATGAAGTGGGGCGTGCCCAGGACGCCGCCCGTGACCGTGTGCACGGCGTTCTCGCCTTCGAGCAGCTTCGCGATCCCGAAGTCGAGCACCTTCGGCACGCGGCGACCGCGCGCGTCCCGGGACACGAAGATGTTCTCCGGCTTGAGATCGCGGTGCACGATCCCGCGGTCGTGCGCCGCCGCGAGCGCGTCCATGACCGGGAGCGCGATCCCGAGGAGGGTCTGGGGGGCGAGCGGGCCCTGTCGGTCCAGCAGCGCCGCGAGGTCCTCGCCATCGAGCAGCTCCAGGACGAGGTAGGGCTGCCCGCAGCTGGGATCGACGTCCATGTCGAGGGTGTCGACGACGTTGGGGTGGGCGAGCGAGGCGGCCGCGCGCGCCTCCTGGAAGAACCTCGCGAGCCGATCGGGATCGCGCGCGTGCTCGGGCAGGAGGAGCTTGATGGCCACCTCGCGCCCGGTGTGCACGTGTCGCCCGCGCATCACCGCGCCCATGCCGCCGCGCCCGAGCACGGCGTCGACGCGGTAGCGGCCGCCGATCGTCGTGCCGACGCGCTCCTCCGGCGTGACGAGGGGCATGCTCGCCATCTACGCCCGCCGTCGACGGCCGCGATCCGGGTGCTACCGTGCGCGGATGTCTCGGCCCAGCGGGATACGCCTCCGCGCGCTCGTGTGCGCGCTGTCGCCCTGCGCGCTTCTGATCGCGTGCGGGAGCGGACCCCTCGTGATCGACGCGCGCGAGGACGCCGGCGCCGCGGCCTCGGACGCCGCGCCGAGCGACGCTGCCGCGCCCGACGGTGCGATGGATCCGGACGGAGGCTGCGCGCCTCCCTCGCTCCCGGCCTGGGCGCCGATCGACACCATGGGCCCCGACGGTGAGGGCGTGATCGCCTGCACCATGCGGGTGGGCGCGCAGACGGACGATCGGCTGCCCGTCGACCAGGCCTACGACCTGACCACCTTCGGCGGACCCGGGGACGAGCAGCCGGTGTCGTGCCCGGGCGCGATGGATGCGGACGGCAGCTGGTGGTACGCGGCGAACGCGCAGCGCTTCTCCTGCGGGCAGCGGGTGCGCGTGGTGGACGAGGCGCGGGCGCGCTGCGTCATCGTGGAGGTGGCGGACGTCGGCCCCAACGCGTGCGTCGAGGAGGCGGGGCAGAAGCCCATCTGGGACGTCTCGCCGCTCGCCTCCATGCACCTCTTCGGGCAGGACTCCGCCGGCTGGTCCGAGCGCCTCGGCGTGTTCGGCGCGCCCGTCGGTCGGGACAACCCGCTCGGGCCCTGCGACGCGACGCTCGCGAGCCCTTCGCGCTTCCTCGAGGGGTTCATCGGCGGGGCGTGCGCCAGCGGCGCGGACTGCGACGGCCGGACCTGCATGACCGAAGCCGAGGGCTGGCCGGGCGGCGCGTGCACCGAGCCCTGCGAGACGTCTTGCCCGGATCGCTCCGGCGCCAACGCCTTCACCGCGTGCGTGGACCTCGAGGGCGCGCGCCGCTGCCTCGCGCGCTGCGACTTCACGCTCTTCGCGACGGGGTGCCGGCCGGGCTACGGCTGCGCGCGCCATCCGCACCCGACGGGCGCCGGCGCCGATCGCTGGGTGTGCACGCCCGCCGAGTGCAGGTGAGGGCCGTGTCCTCGAGCGACATCGAGCTCGACGCGAGAGAGTGGCTCGTGCTCGCCGGCCTCATCCGCGTGATGATGCACGCCGACGGCAAGATCAGCGTGCGCGAGCACGGCCTCGTCGGCCGCCTCGCCACGCGCCTCGGCCCCGCGCTCTGGACGAACCTCGCGCTGGCGGAGGTCCGGCTCCCCGACGAGGCGGCCGTCCGGAGCGCCGCCGCCCGCGTCGAGCGGCCCGAGGCGAGAGGGCTGATCCGCGCCGTGGCCGAGGAGGTCGCCTCCGCCGACGGGATCGACGACTCCGAGCGCGCGCTCCTCGACTGGCTCGACGCGCTCTGGCGCGAGTGAGCGCGGGCTCAGAAGGAGACCGCGACGCGCCCGTAGCCGCCGCCGAGGGTGGGCGAGAGATCGAAGGCGAGTGACGGGTCGACCTCGGCCGGGAGGGGCTCGTCTCCCTCGCTCGCCTCGCGCTCGAGCCGCTCTCGCAGCTCCTGGTACGCGCTCCAGCGCTGCTCGGCCGGCGAGGTCGAGGCGAGGGTGATGATGCCGCTGACGACGCTGACCGCGGCGCCGATCAGGATGAAGTAGTCGAGCGGCTGATCGAAGCGGAGGTCGCTCGCGGCGAGGTAGATCGGCACGACCGCGACGCCCGCCGCCATGTTGAGCCCGGCGTCGAGGATGCGCGCGATCAGGCTCTGCTCGGCGAGCACCCGGAGCTGCTCCTCACCGTACGCGAGCCTCGCCTGGACCTCGTCGTCGTCGCCCATCGGCATGTGCTGGTACGCGATGGAGGCGCCCTGGGCGTTGGGCGTGAGCACCAGGTCGAGCACGCCGCGCGCGGCCATCGTGCCGCCATAGACGTAGAGGTAGACCGAGAGCGCGTCGTCGGCCGGCTCGGACAGCGCGCCGAGGGTGATGGTCAGGCCCGCGGTCACGAAGGAGAGCACCGCGTTGACGATGTTCGCGCCCCCCCGCGCGGCCAGGGCGCGGAGGTTGGCGTCGAGCGCGCGGAGGCGCGTGGTCAGCCGGCTCGGGATGCGCACCGTCGGCTCGTCCTCGTCCGAGCTGGCGCGGATGGCCGGCTCGTCTTCGTCGAGGGCGGCGTCGTCCGGGACCGGGTAGCGCAGCTCCGCGTCGTCCCCCGCGGGCGCCGCGCCCGGGGGCAACGGGATGTCCACGGCGCGTGGGTCGGCCTCTCTGGTGTCCTGCGTCTCGAGCGGCTCCTGTGCGGTCTCCTGGGCGGCTCGACCGGGAGACGGGTCACCGGGAGAGGGCGAGGCGAGGCCGCGCCCGGCCTGGGCGAGCGCCAGCGCGGGCGTCAGGGCGACCAGAAACGCGAGCGACGCGGTGACGCGAGACACCTGCCCAGAGTAACGCCCCCTGGCGCACGTCGCGAGACTCGCGAACGATTCGTCGGTCAGGGCGCGGCGAGCTGCTGCGCGGCGGACGCGGGGGGCGCGTCCGTCGGGCGGTCGAGCGCGGCGAGGCCCTGGCGCGCGCGCAGATCGTCGTCGTCTCGGCGGAGCGCCTCGCGGAACGCGGCCCGGGCCTCCACCCGACGCTGCCGGGCCGCGAGCGCCGCGCCGAGCACCGAGTGACCGCGCCCGTCGTCCTCGGGGAGCCGCTCGATGGCGTCCCGGCTCGCGCGCTCCGCGAGCGCCGCGTCCCCCGCCTCGAGCGCGGCGTGGGCCAGCTCCAGCCGGAGATCCACGTCGTCGTGCCGCGCGAGCGCGTCCGCGAGCAGCGCCGCCGCCGCGTCGGCCTGCCCCGCCGCCACCAGCGCGCCGGCCAGGTCCCGGCGCGTGTCCAGGTCGTCCGGTCGGCGACCCAGGATGCGCTGGTAGTGCTCGACGGCCAGCTGCGGAGCGCCCAGCGCGAGCGTCACCGCGCCCAGCTCCGAGAGAATGTCGTTGTCCTGCGGCCAGGCCCGGTGCGCCGCCTCGAGCGCGCGCCGCGCCGCGTGCAGCCGGTCGGTCAGCGCGGCCGTGGTCGCGAGCCGTCGCAAGAGCGCCGCGCTCTGTCGGTCCTGCAGCCCCGCCGCGCCCGCCGCCTGCTCGATCGCGGCGTCCAGGTTCCCCGCGAGAGCTCTCGCCCAGGCCCGCGCGCGGTCCGCCTCGCGGCCCGTCTCACCCCGCGCCGCGCTCCTGGGCAACGTCGAGACGAACGCGTCGAGCGCCTCGGCCACGCGCGCGGCGTGCGCCCGGTCCGCCTCACCCGACGAGAGGGGCGCGGCGGGCGCGGTGGGCAGCGCGGCGGCGAGCGCGAGCGCGGCGCGTCCGTCCTCCGGATCCGAGCGATCGAGCGCGCGCAGCCGCAGCCGCCGCGCGCTCGCGCCGCCCCCTCGCGCGTCCGCCGCGTCGGCCCGGCTCAGCAGCCGGTCGACGGCCCTCGACTCGCGCTGCGCCCCCGCGACCCCCACGGTGGACAAGCCCGAGACGAGCGTCATAACCAGGAGCCCCATCCAGGGAAGAGCGAAGCGGGGGAGGGCCGAGCGTTCCATTCGACTCGCCGAAAGCTAGCAAACATGCGCCCCACACGCCTCCGCGGCGCCCGGACCCACAACCTCCGCGGCGTCGACCTCGACATCGAGCCCGGCTCCCTCGTCGCCATCGTCGGCCCCTCCGGCGCGGGCAAGTCCTCCCTCGCCTTCGGCACGCTCTACGCCGAGGGGCAGCGCAGGTACGTCGAGAGCTTCAGCGCCTACGCGCGACAGTTCCTCGAGCGCCTCGCGCGGCCGCCGGTGGACGAGCTGGATCCGATCGCCGCCTCCGTCGCCGTCGACCGGCAGGCGCCCGTGCGCACCAGCCGCTCGACCGTCGGCACGATGACCGAGGTCGCCGACTACGCGAAGAGCCTCTGGGCCCGCGCGGCGACGCTCCACTGCCCGGGCTGCGACCGCCCCGTGACCCGCGACACGCCGGAGGCCATCGCGGACGAGCTCTTGCGCGAGGCGGCGGACGCGAAGCTGCTCGTGACGTACCCCATCCACGCGGGCGCCGACGCGGAGACCTTCCTCGGGGTCCGCGAGGCGCTGGTCGAGGAGGGCTATCGGCGCGTCGCGCTCGACGGCGAGGTCCGGGATCTCGACGAGGTCCCCCCGAGCGCCGTGGGCCAGAAGGCGGAGCTGGACGTGGTCGCGGACCGGCTGGTGGCCCGCGCCGACGCGCGCGCGCGCCTGGTCGAGTCGCTCGAGGCGGCGATGCGGCGCAGCGACGGGCGCGTCGACGTGACCGTGGTGGGCGAAGGCAAGCGGCGTTACTCCCGCGGGCTGCACTGCGCGCACTGCGACCGCGCGTTCCGGGACGCGACGCCAGGTCTCTTCTCCTTCAACAGCGCGGTCGGCGCCTGCGAGACGTGCCGCGGCTTCGGGCGCGTGATCGGCGTGGACTGGGAGCGCGTCTTCCCGGAGAAGCACAAGACGCTGGCGGGCGGGGCCATCCGTTGCTGGCGCGGGAAGTCGACCGGCTGGGAGCGGCGCTACCTGAAGAAGCAGGCCAAGCGCGCCGGCGTGCCCATGGACGCGCCCGTGGAGACCCTGAGCGAGGCGCAGTGGGAGTGGCTCCTCGAGGGCGACGGAACCGGGGAGTGGCCCGACGGCTGGGTGGGCCTCCGCGGCTGGTTCGACTGGCTCCAGACCCGCGCCTACAAGATGCACGTGCGCGTGCTGCTCTCGCGCTACCGCAGCTACGACCTGTGCCCGGACTGCGAGGGGGCGCGCCTCAAGCCGGAGTCGCTCCAGTGGCGCGTGGACGGGCGCAGCATCGCCGGCTTCTTCGACCTGCCCGCGCGTGAGGCGCTGAGCTTCGTCGAGGCGGTGGAGGTCGACGACGGGGCCACCGCGCTGCTGCTGCGCGAGGTGCGCGGCCGGCTCGCCACCCTCTGCGACGTGGGGCTCGAGTACCTGACCTCGAGCCGCGCCAGCCGCACCCTGAGCGGCGGCGAGGCGCAGCGCGTGGCGCTCACGAGCGCGCTCGGCGCGTCGCTCACGGGGGCGCTCTTCGTGCTGGACGAGCCCACGGTGGGCCTGCACCCGGTCGACGTCGACCGCCTCTCGCGCGTGGTGAAGCGCCTGGCGAGGGGAGACAATACGGTTCTCCTGGTCGAGCACGACGCCGACATGATCCGCGCGGCCCAGCGCGTGGTCGAGCTCGGGCCGGGCGCGGGCGCCGACGGCGGGCGGATCGTCTTCGACGGAACCCCCGAGGAGCTGCTCGAGGCCGACACGCCGACCGGGCGCGCGCTCGCGAACGGCCACGCGATCGAGCGCACCCCGCGCCGCACGGCGGGCGCGCTCCACCTCCGGGGCGCGCGGGGCAACAACCTCGAGGGCGTCGACCTCGAGATCCCGCTCGGGGCGCTGACGTGCGTGACCGGGGTCAGCGGCTCGGGCAAGAGCAGCCTGGTGACGCAGACGCTGGTGCCGGCCGCGATGCGCGCGCGGCGCCAGTCGAGCCCCGAGGCCCCGCTCGAGCACGACGCGCTCGAGGGCGCGGACGCGCTCAGCGCGGTGGTGCACGTCGACCAGAGCCCGCTCGGCCGGACCTCGCGCGGCAACGCGGCGACCTACCTCAAGGTGTGGGACGTGATCCGCAAGCGCTTCGCCGAGGAGCCGCTGGCCAAGGAGCGCGGATACACGGCGAGCACGTTCTCGTTCAACACGGCCGGCGGGCGGTGTGAGGCGTGCGGCGGGGAGGGCGCCGAGACGGTGGAGATGCAGTTCCTCGCCGACGTCACCTTCTCGTGCCCCGAGTGCGGCGGGCGACGCTTCGTGGGCCCCGTCCTCGACGTGCGCCACCGCGGGCTCGACGTGGCGGACGCGCTCGAGCTGACCGCGGCCCAGGCGACCGAGCGCTTCGAGGGGGACCGCGCGCTCCTGGACCTGCTCGCGCCGATGGTCGACGTCGGGCTCGGCTACATCCGGCTCGGCCAGCCCCTCAACACGCTCAGCGGCGGCGAGGCGCAGCGCCTCAAGCTCGCCGCGACGCTGGCGCAGACGCCGCCCGGCTCGCTCCTCGTGCTCGACGAGCCGACGGCGGGCCTCCACCACGACGACGTCACGCCGCTCCTCGCCACCCTCGACCGGCTCGTCGAGCGCGGCGACACGGTGGTGGTGGTCGAGCACGACATGCGCGTCGCGGCGGCGGCGGACCGGGTGGTGGACCTCGGCCCGGGCGCGGGCGCGGAGGGCGGCCGGGTCGTGGCGGCGGGCACGCCGAGCGAGGTCGCCAAGCACAAGCGCTCCCTGACCGCGCCGCACCTCGCGCGCGCGCTCGGCAGGAAGCGGGCGGCGAAGGCGCGCCCGGCCGAGGCGGAGGACGCGCCCGACCAGGGCGAGACGGAGCTGAGCGTGACGCGCGCGCGGGAGCACAACCTGCGCGACGTCAGCGTCACCATCCCGCGCGAGCAGCTGGTGGTGATCACGGGGCCCAGCGGCAGCGGCAAGAGCTCGCTCGCCTTCGACGTGATCTTCGCCGAGGGGCAGCGGCGCTACCTCGAGACGCTCAGCCCCTACGCTCGGCAGTACATGCCGCAGCTCCCGCGCCCCGACGTGGACCGCGTGGTCGGCGTGCCGCCGACGGTGAGCCTCGAGCAGCGCATCACGCGCGGCGGCGCCAACTCCACCGTGGCGACGGTGACGGAGGTCGCGCACTACCTGCGGCTGCTCTGGGCGCGGGCCGGCACGCCGCGCTGCCCCGAGCACGGCGAGCCCATCGCGGCCCGCTCCGCGGTCTCCATCGCGGCGGACTTACGTAAGCGCTTCCGGAAGAAGACGCTCACCGTGATCGCCCCGGTGGTGAAGGGGCGCAAGGGCCTGCACCGCGAGCTGATCGTCAAGGCGATGCGGGACGGCTTCACCGAGGCGCGCATCGACGGCGCGCTGACCGAGCTGGTCGAGGGCATGGCGCTCGCCCGCTTCAAGGAGCACGACGTGGAGCTCGTCGTCGCGCGCGTGAAGGCGAACGACCCGGAGCTCGTCGTGCACCTGGAGCGCGCGGCGGAGCTCGGGCGCGGCCAGCTCCGCGTGCTCCAGGGGGAGACGGAGGAGCTGCTGAGCACCCTGCGCGCGTGCCCCGTGTGCGGTCAGGGCTTCCCCGAGCTCGACCCGCGCTTCTTCTCCTTCAACACGCGGCAGGGCGCGTGCGAGGGCTGCGAGGGGCGCGGCGAGGTCGCGCGCACGATCGGTCGCGGCAAGAACAAGCGCGAGGTCTTCGAGACCTGCGCCGACTGCGGCGGCACGCGTCTGAGCGAGCTGGCCCGGGCGGTGACGCTGAACGACGAGCCGATCACCGCGGTGCTCGGGCTGAGCGTGAGCGGCGCGCGCGAGAAGCTCGCCGCCTTCTCGTTCGAGGGCCGGGAGGCGGAGATCGCCAGGGCGCCGATCAGCGAGCTGTCGCGTCGCCTCGCGTTCCTCGACGAGGTCGGCGTCGGCTACCTCGGCCTCGATCGCCCGGCGCACACCCTCAGCGGCGGCGAGACCCAGCGCGTGCGCCTGGCCGCGCAGCTCGGCGCGGGCCTCACCGGCCTCCTCTACGTGCTCGACGAGCCGACCATCGGCCTCCACCCGCGCGACACCGGCAAGCTCCTGAAGGCGCTCCGGGGCCTCGTCGATCGCGGCAACACAGTGCTGGTGGTCGAGCACGACGACGAGACCATCCTCGCCGCCGATCACGTGATCGACTTCGGCCCGGGCGGCGGCGTGCGGGGCGGCCGCATCCTCGCGGAGGGCCCGCCGGCGGAGCTGCTGAAGAACCCTGCGTCGGTGACCGGCCCCGCGCTCGCGAAGGGGCCGCTGATCCCCGAGGCGCGCCGACCTGTCGGCCGCGCGGTGCCGAAGCTCGTCCTGAAGGGCGCGCGAATGCACAACCTGAGAGGCAAGACGGCCCGCTTCCCGCTCGGTCGCCTCACCGCCGTCACCGGCGTCAGCGGCTCGGGCAAGAGCACGCTCGTCCGCTCGGTGCTGCTGCCCGCGGTGCGGCGCGCCCTCGGGCTCGTGGCCGACCCCCCCGGCGAGCACAAATCGCTCGAGGGCGTCGAGGCGCACCTGAAGCGCGCGGTCGAGGTGGATCAGAGCCCCATCGGGCGCACGCCGCGCTCGGTCCCCGCCACCTACGTCGACATCTGGAACGAGCTGCGCAAGCTCCTCGCCGCGACCCCGGAGGCGCGGGCCCGCGGCTACGGCGCCTCGCGCTTCTCGTTCAACACCAAGGACGGCCGCTGCCCTGCGTGCAAGGGCAACGGCGCGCTCAAGGTCGAGATGGCCTTCCTCCCCGACGTGCACCTGCCGTGCGACGAGTGCCGGGGCATGCGCTTCACCGACGAGACGCTACAGGTCAAGTTGCACGGCTTGAGCGCGGGCGAGATCCTCGAGCTCGATCTCGAGCAGGCGGCCGAGCACTTTCACGCGATCCCGAAGGTGGCGCACCCGCTGGCGCTCCTGACCGAGCTGGGCCTTGGCTACCTGAAGCTGGGGCAGCCGAGCAACACGCTCAGCGGCGGCGAGGCGCAGCGCCTGAAGCTCGTGGCGGAGCTCGGCACGAGCGCGGCCGGCCCGACGCTCTACGTGCTCGACGAGCCGACCACGGGCCTGCACCGCGACGACGTGCAGCGCCTCCTCGGAGTGCTCGAGCGCTTCGTCGCGCGCGGCGACACGGTCGTCGTCATCGAGCACCACCCGGACGTCGTGGCGGCCGCGGACTGGATCGTGGACCTCGGGCCCGAGGGCGGCGAGGGCGGCGGCCAGGTCGTCGTGCAGGGCACGCCAGAGAAGGTCGCGGCGTGCGAGGCGAGCCACACCGGCGCCGTGCTGCGCGGCCTCCTCGCCTAGCCAGAAGCGCCGTAGGCGCGTCGTCTTCGGGTGAAGCGAAGGCGGCTTTGCCGCCGCAGCGAGGGGCTTTTGCGAAAAGCCCCTGACTAGCCCCAAATCCAGCGCCTGGTTCCACGATGCGCCTGTATTTGGGGCTAGAAGCGCCGCAGGCGCGTCGTTTTCGGGTGAAGCGAAGGCGGCTTTGCCGCCGCAGCGAGGGGCTTTTGCGAAAAGCCCCTGACTAGAATTGCTAGGCCCGGAGCAAGCGCGAAGCGCTT
>JAVJQK010000078.1 GCA_040218145.1 Sandaracinaceae bacterium
CGCGCGACCGCGCCGAACCAGGTGTGGGTGACCGACGTGACCTACGTCCCGACGGCCGAGGGCTGGCTCTACCTCGCCGTGATTCTCGACCTCTACGCGCGGCGGGTGGTCGGCTGGGCGGCGAGCGAGGCGAACGACACCCGGCTTGCGATGGCGGCCCTCTCGATGGCGACGACCGCTCGTCGGCCGCCGCCCGGCCTCGTCCACCACTCCGACCGCGGCAGTCCGTACGCCAGCGCCGACTACCGTCGTGCGCTGGATGCGTCTAGCATCGTCCCGAGCATGAGCCGCAAGGGCGACTGCTGGGACAACGCCGTCGCGGAGAGCTTCTTCAGCACCCTCAAGATCGAGCTCGTCCACGAGGAGCAGTACGAAACGCGCCCGGCCGCCATCGCCTCCATCGGCGATTACATCCATTTCTTCTACAATCTCGAGCGGCGCCACTCGCTGCTGGATTACCTCAGCCCTGTCGAGTTCGAACTGAAGACCCAGGTCGCCGCGTCGGCGGCATAGTCAGACTGTAGTCCGCCACCGAGATCCGTCGTTTCTCGACGCGATCTCGGTGGCGACCTGAAATCACCTCCGGCGCTTCCGTGTGGCACGCGTGGGCTTCGGACCGGCCGGTGTCTTCCGGCGTCGGTATGAGTCCGCCTCGATGTCGAGGACGTGGCAGTCCTGCGCGAAGCGGTCGACGAGAGGTCCGAGACACGAGGCGTCCTGAAATACCGTGCCCCACTGCTTGAAGGGCAGGTTCGTAGTGATGACGATGGAGCGCTGCTCATGCCGTCGGCTGACGATGTGGAAGAGCAGGTCGGCGGCGCGTCGATCGCAGGGGACGTAGCCGAGCTCGTCGAGGACCAGCAGGTCGGGTGCGACGTAGCGCTTGAGCCGCCGCTCCGTCGCCGGCAGCGACTCCTGCCGGAGCAGGTCCGCGAGCGCGGCGTTCAAGGTGGAGAAGCGGACGGTGTAGCCCTTCTCCAGCGCCCGTAGCCCGAGGTTCTGGGCGAGGGTGCTCTTGCCGACGCCGGCCGGCCCGCGCAGCAGGACGTTCTCGGCGTTCTCGATGAAGTCGAGCCCGAGCAGGTGCTCGTAGAGCTCGCGGTCGATCTGTCGAGGGTGGTTCCACTCGAAGTGGTCGAGCGACTTGAAGATGCCGAGCGTCGCGGCCTTGGTGCGCCGCAGGAGATTGCGCGCGTCCCGCTCGCGCAGCTCGAGCTCGACGAGCTGCTCCACGAGCACCCCGTGACTCATCTTGCTCTTCTGCGCGTGGGTGAGCAGGGCGTGGATGGCCTCCGGGGTAGTGCGTAGTCCGATGCGACGCAGCAGGTCGACGACGTCAGTCATGGTCGTACACCCCGAGGTCGTGCGGGACGACGTCGCGATCGGGGACGTGGTCGCCGAGCTCGAGCGGCAGGGCGACGCACTGCGGCCGCCGCGCCTGATCGCAGAGCACGGCGAGCGCGCCGAGGTCGTGACTCCCGCGCTCGAGCAGGGCGTCGACAGCCTGCGCGAGGACACGCTCGCCGTAGAGGTCGAGCAGCTTCAGCGTGCGGCCGATCATCGAGCCCATGTTGCGACCCTCGTGCAGCCACAGCGCGATGAGCTCGTCGATGCGAGGAGCCACCGCGAGCAGTCGCTCGCGGCCTTTGCCGGGACGAGCGCCCGGCTTGGTGGCGAGGATCTCGGGGCGGTGCTCGGGCGTCTCGACGAGCTGTCGGCGGCCCCAGTTGCGGGCGTGCACGGCGACGACCTCGCCGCCGTCGAGCAAACGCACCTCGGTATCGCTGGCGACCAACGTCAGCGTCGTGCGCGCGTGGGCCGGCGGCACCGAGTAGCGATTGGTGTCGAAGCGGACGGTCGCGGTCTTGTCGACGGCGACCGGCGTGACGAGGTCGACGCTCGGCATTGGGTCGGGCAGCGTCAGCAGGTGCCTTCGCTCGTCCTCGAAGATGTCCGCGACGGTGCGCTCGCGCTCGACCGGGTGGGGGCGCTTCATCGCGATCTCGTCGAGAAAGCGAAGCAGTTCTTCGTTGCCGTGCTCGATGGAGTGGATGAGCCGCGCCGCGAAGAAGCGGTCTTTGAGGTAGCGGATCGCGCGCTCGACACCGCCCTTCTGGTTTGGCTTTCGGACGCCGCACAGCCGCGGCTGCACGTGGAGCGTGGCCGTGAGCGAGAGCAGGTCGGGCTGGTAGCGGATCAGGTCGCCCTGACGCTCCAGCACGATGGTCTTGGGATTGTCGAAGAGCCACTGCCGTGTGGCGCCGCCGAAGTGCGCTGCTGCACGGGCGAGCGAGCGGCGGACGGAGTGGACGGTCAGGTCGAAGACGAGCTCGGCCCAGATCGCTCGACTGAAGGCGAGCACGATGACGAAGACCCACAGCGCCCGCTCGCCGCCCGGGACGCGGAGCTTGCCGACGTGGCCCCAGTCGATCTGGCTCTGTTCGCCCGGCAGCCGCTCGGTGCGCAGGAAGACTTCGGACTTCGGCGCTGGCCGGACCTCGGCGACGTGGCGGGTCAGCGTGCGCAGGCTGCCGGCGTAGCCGCGCTCGACGATCATGTCGTAGATGCGCGTCGAGACGAGCTTCGGATAGCGCTCGAGCACCTCATCGATAAAGCCGACGTAGGGGTCGAGCAAACGGGGCCTCTCCGGACGCGCTTTGGGCTCGGGCCCGAGGGGCCCAATGACGCGCTCGACCACGTCCGCGTGCACGCCGAGGTGCGATGCGATGGTGCCCTTCTTCCAGTGCTCGGCGAAGAAGAGGCGACGGATCTCGGCCGCCTGGTCGCGATCGATCATCGCTCCACCTCCGCGCGCAAGACCCGCAGGTCACGGAAGTCGGCCACGCCGTCGATGCGCCGGCGGGCGCGGCGGGTTTGGCGGACCGCGACCCCGACCTCGAAGTGAAGCGAACGTGTGCCGTAGCCGAGCACGTCGCACAGATCCGTCGAATCGCAGAAGGAGGGCGCCTCTTCGTCCACAGCGAGCACAACGGACAGCCGCCGCTGCGTCCACAGCGACAGTCCCTCGAGCACCGTCACCACCGCACGCGGGTGCGCGCACGACACCGGGGGCAGCACCGCCTTCAACACGTCTCGTCCGTCCCCGATCGCCAAGAGCCGCGTCCGCGTCGGCTCCGGCGAGACCATCACCGTGATCGATTCCATCGACTCGCTCCGCGCCACCGGGCGCAGGCTCGGGCGACGTGCTCGAGGTCGGACCGGCGGGCGGAACGACGGTGCGCCCCGCGGTCCACTTCGCGGCAGAGTGATCCGTCACGCGCCGCTCCGCGCGGCGTGCCCTCATGTACGCGGCGCGGTCCGCCGCCACCTCGGGATCCCTCTGATATCGAGTCCGGGCGAGTCGTTTGCTTCGGGTCCGGGCCGCGTCCCGGCACGCCTCGCCGCAGTACACGTGCCCGCGGTGGCACCGGAGGCACTCGTGGAACAGCCGGCGGCACCCAGGGCACCGCTTCTCTACCAGAACGACTTCGCCGACGGTCTCGACCATGCGCCGGTCGAGACGATTTCTTGTGCTCCGGATCGGCCAGAGCGACAGTCAGCGAGCCGTCTCGACCGACTGGCACCGAGGGCTCGGCGCACCAACGCCGGGCCCTCATTCATTCCGTCTCGACTTGCTCGCTAGGCTACGCCGCCTATCGGGAGAAGCCGCACTTCCCGCAGGGATCGCGTCCGATTCCTACGTTTCCGCGCGACCGTCGACACGGTCCATCCCCGCGGGTGCGGGGGAGCCTCTCGCTGCAAGGCCGACGCGCACCTGTACGTGGGTCCATCCCCGCGGGCGCGGGGGAGCCGTCAGCGGGATGTCGAGGCCGTAGTCCTCGCACGGTCCATCCCCGCGGGTGCGGGGGAGCCGTCGCCTACCTCCCGAAACAGCCGGTCGACGCGGGTCCATCCCCGCGGGTGCGGGGGAGCCGCGTTCCACGGGGGCCCGACCGGGCAGAAGTACGGTCCATCCCCGCGGGTGCGGGGGAGCCGCCGACCTCAAGGGCCCCAACGCGAGCGGAAACGGTCCATCCCCGCGGGTGCGGGGGAGCCGACCTCATGGAGCGCATGGAGGACTGGCCGATGGGTCCATCCCCGCGGGTGCGGGGGAGCCGACCTGTGCGACCGCCACGGCCTCGAGCTCTGGGGTCCATCCCCGCGGGTGCGGGGGAGCCATGACCCAGATGAGCTTCCTCGTCCTCGGGGAGGGTCCATCCCCGCGGGTGCGGGGGAGCCCCCCCCCACCGTCCAGCATCCGAGGTCTGATGGGTCCATCCCCGCGGGTGCGGGGGAGCCAGCGCGACACCCGGCTGCGCCGTGGCCGTCGGGGGTCCATCCCCGCGGGTGCGGGGGAGCCTCCGCGGGAATCGCATCGACCGGCTCCGCGTGCGGTCCATCCCCGCGGGTGCGGGGGAGCCTCGTGCATGGCGGGGACCGTCTTGCCCCCGTACGGTCCATCCCCGCGGGTGCGGGGGAGCCCGCGGCCGGCGCTCGGGAATGTCCTGCGTGAGGGGTCCATCCCCGCGGGTGCGGGGGAGCCGCCTGATCACTGATCCCCAGGATGCTCGCGTACGGTCCATCCCCGCGGGTGCGGGGGAGCCCGGTCGTCGATGACCAGGTCGGAGCGAAGCACGGGTCCATCCCCGCGGGTGCGGGGGAGCCGCCTGGCGGACGTCCGGGTGTTGCTTCCACTTCGGTCCATCCCCGCGGGTGCGGGGGAGCCGGGCGCGCGCCCGAGCTCGGCGCGCTCAGGTCGGGTCCATCCCCGCGGGTGCGGGGGAGCCTGACGCTGGCGCGCTGGTGGTCCAGCAAGCAAGGGTCCATCCCCGCGGGTGCGGGGGAGCCTCTGAGCGGATTTGCACGCTACCGCTTGGGGAGGTCGTTGTCTATTTCCGATTCGGTTTTCAAGGAGCGAAGACCCGGTCGCAGTGGAGTCCCGCCGGACGACGGCGAGGCATTGAATGGCGATGGGCTCGTAGGAGACGGAACCGAACCATAGCGAGGCCGCTCGGCGATTCGCGGTCAGTCGACCGTAGCCAGGTCGGCGATGCTTCGGATCAGGACGACGGACCGGACAGAGTTTCTAGAATCAGCCGGCCATCTTCTCCGGAACCTGTACACCTGTACACGCGTACCCGGGCCGCTTGAGGCTCGTCCTCTGGCCCGGGTTGGACCAGAAACGAGGCCGGTGCCGTTGCGAGCACAGACCCGGAACGCGGCGTGTGAAACCTCGCGCCAGGTCCGAGCACGATCGCGTTGACCATCTGGTAGGGAATGGCGTGGGTGCCCGCGGCGACATCGCCGAAGCCGGCGGTGATGAAGCGCAGCGTGCCCTCCTCGACGGTGAGCCGGCCGCGCCCGAGCCAGACGTGGCGGTCCCACTTCGGGATCTTCGCGCCGATGAGGCCCAGCCGCCCCTTGAAGATCACGCGGCGGCCCGGAGGAGGAGCATGCCAAAGCCGAAGGCGCGGTGACGGCCGACGCCGCGGCGGAGTCGCTCGGCGAATGCCTCTGGGTCGGTCACCCGAAGCAGGCCCGACAGGAGGGCGTCCGGACGCTCGAGGAGCGTGGAGCGCCGTCGGTCTCCTTGCGTCCTCCGCAGGGTCCGGAGCCGGCGGAAACGCCGGAGATCGGCGTGGATCAGCTCGGCCGCTCCGCCGCGCTCCAGACGCTCCCCGAGCCAGCCGCGGTAGACCGCCTCCCGATCGACCCGCTTCTCGGGGCCCACGCGCCATGCTTCCGCGAGAAACGCGTCGACCTCGCGCACGCCCGGGTTCTTCTTCGGATGAGGGCCGCTGTGACGTCCCCGGCGAGTCGGGCAGGCGCGCAGCTCGAACCCGACCGTCCGTCCCGCCCGGAGACGAGGCATGGGCTTGCTCGCGAGCTCGCTCCAGCCCAACGACAGAGCCTCCCGCTCCAGCACGGCGGCTTCGTGGTCTGCGTAGCCGAGGATGAGAGCGTCCCGAGCTGCGGTCTCGACGATGCGAAAAGGATGTGGGGCGAGATCCCCGAAGACCCCCCGTAGGTGCGCGTGCATAGCATAGTCGAGGTCCGCCTCGCGTCGTTCACCGACGATGCGCCGGTAGATGGCGGGCAGGTCGCAGCGGATGCGGATTATGTGCGTGGTCACGGGGTCCCCCCCACCTCGAGCCAACCCTCGTAGACGGTCCGCCGCCCCACGTGGACCTGGTTGAGCCAGTCCCGTTCGTCGCACACCTCGACCTCACGCTCGCCCCGGCGAAGGCCCGCCCGGGTCGGCCACCACGCGCGCGCTCGATGGGCTCTCTCCGGTCGGGGGCGGCAGAGGGGCTCGATTCCGAGGATGGCGAGGAGATCGGGGCCCTGGCGTTCTCCCAACAGCACGGGTGCGCTCGGCACGCAGGGTCGCCGTCCGAGGCTCAAGGGTCGCGCGGGGACGCACAGCGCCTGGGCGAGCTCGTCGAGGGTGGGGGTGGTGTCGGCGCCGCGGAGCGTGAGGGCCACGGTGTAGACGCCGTCGGCGAGGTAGTGCCGGTATCGAATATGGGTGCCGCGTCGCGCCTCGGCGCCTCCCCTACGTTCTTCCGGTGCTCCCCGCGTGGTCCAGGATCTGTCGAGGAGGTGGGGCTGACCGAGGTCGACGGTGTGGTAGTCCTCCATCCGCTCGGGCTCTCGGTCCTGACGGGCGGCGTACTCCAGCCGCCCCTGCAGGTCTTGGTGTCGCTCGGCGTCTCGACGCTCGTAGCCGAGCGCGTTGGCGCAGAGCCCCGTGAGCATGCTCTTGGTGGGGAAGCTCTCGGTGAAGCCGTGCTGGTCGACGATGACCCCGCCGAAGCTCATCAAGGGAGCGTCGAGCCGGAGCAGGAGCGCCCTCACGCGGCCCCCAGGCGCTCTCCGGCCCAGGCGGACAGCGCGTCCAACGAGGCCGCCGCACCGAACGCCGGCTCGAGTTCTTCGGCGCCGGCGCCGATGCGGAGGCTCGCGCGTTCCCCGGGTGCGCCGTAGGCGCCGTCGAGTTCGCCGAGGTGCACGGCCAGCTTCTCGTAGGCGCGGCGGATCGGATCCTCGGTCGGGCGCACGGCGTCCAGGAAGGCGTTGGCGAAGGTCCGTGGCTGCGCGGGGCCGTGCTCGAGGGCAACGAGGTGAGCGTAGGCGTACGGCGCGGTCGAGCCTCGTTTGGCCCCTGGGCTGACGGTCGCCACCAGCCGCACGAAGCGGCCGATCACCTCGCGCGCCAGCGAGAGGTTGGCGTCGCCCCAGTCACTGGGGGGGCACCCCTCGAGGTTCGAGACGAGCTGCCCGAAGTCCACCGCGACGTAGCCGTAGAAGACACCGCTGGTGAGCTCGGTGGAGTTGATGTGGCCGGAGCCCGCCTCGCCCTCGGCCTGGCTAAGCTCGTCGACGGCGGAGAAGTAGTCCGATTCGGATTTGCGCCCGTGCACGGTGAACGCGTGGGCGACGTGGATCGAGGCGTCGCCGGCGGCGAGGACGTCGCTGGTGACCATCCGTCCGAACAGCGCCGCGTCCAGTCCCGCGGCGCGCTTCATCTCGTGGAGGTTCTTCTTCCAGTCGCGGTCCTTGGCCCTCTGCTTGGTGGCCTTCTTGGCCTCCGCGACGAGCTTCTTCGCGCTGGCCGCCTCGATCCCCTGCGCGATCGACGCTGCCTCTTCGCGAAGATAGCGCAGCTCGGGCAGTCCGAGCACGGTGACCTGTCCACTCTCGAGCGCTGCGCCTTCCTTCGGCGCGCTCCCGAGCACGAGCTCGAGCAGGGCGGCACCCACGGCCCGGGCAACGGCCGGGTCCACCCCGTCGTCGATCAACGGCGAGACGATGTGATTCTCGAACGTGCGTCTCGAGCGAACCGACATCTCCGCTCCGGAGATGCCGTGCCAGCCCTCGTCGCCGTCAAAGGTGCGCCAGTGGCGCTTGAGGCACTGCGAGGAGACTCTGGTCCGGACGCTGTCCCCGAACGGGATGCGCTTGGCAAAGCCCACGTCGTCGCGGTTGAGGAGAGAGGCGGGGTAGGAAGTGAGGGTGTGTATCTGCAGGAACTGAGGCATCAAGAGTTCTCCTTGCGGTAGAGGGCGGCGTAGTAGTCACGGGCGATGCGGCGGCGCACCGCCTGCCCGCGCGACTGGTCCGGGGAGTGCAGTAACAGACGCGCGAGGGCGTCGAAGTCGAGGCTCACCCCGCGGCTGTCCGCGAGGTGCACGACGGTGCGCAGGCGATCGGGCAGCACGGCTCCGTCTGCGCGTAAGAGGGCCTCGAGGCGATCCTCGGTGACCCCGGCTTCGATGAGCGCGCGCCCGAGAGGCCGCGGCGAGTGTGCGCCCTTCGCGTGGGCGAGGGCCGAGATCAGTGTGGCCCACGCGCGTTCGGCGCGGTCTCTCGCCTCTCCGCCTGCTGGCAGGATGGGCTCGAGCGAAGAGGCGACGATCCGCCAGAAGGCGGGTGCCGGGAGCTCCAGAGACATCCTGCGGAGTTCCGCGATGTCTCCCGCCGAGAGGAAGGTCTCGTGTTGGATGGCGTGCGCCAATCGACCGATGATCTCGTGCTGGCGAGGCGGCGCATCCTCGGTCGCATCGGACGCGCGCGCAGGTGTCGTGGAGTCTTCTTGAGTCATGAGCTGCTCCGTGCTTCGCACGCCGCGGCTTCGGCCTGCGCAAGCTGTTTGAGGATCCGGTGGCACTTGCCGCGGAAGAGCGAGTCGGCACGGGCCACCGCCCTGAGCTGCCGCGCGTCGGCGGTCGGTGCGCCCTCGAAGCAGCGATCGAGCTGACGGCGACCGAGATCGCGCAGAAGGCGCTCGAACTCGACCGCCCGGTCCACCTCGTCCCGGTCCACGTCGTCGAACAATCGAGGAAAGAAGCTGTCGTCAACGTCGCGCTCGAAGGCTTCGAGGAAGGGCTTGGCCCCATCGTCGGATAGGTTCAGGTCCCGCTCGTCGCGACCGCCCTGGAGATAGGTGAGCAGAGCCTGGCGCAGCACCTTGCGGCGGAAGTCGCCAATCAGGGCGACGCGCGATGAGGAGAGCGCAGCCAGCTGCTCGCGGTGCCCAGGCTGGCCCCACCCCCTCCGGCTGGCGCCGGAGATCGGGATGCGCCGCTCGTGGTAGCCGTCGGTCGTGCCCTGGCCCCTGATGAGCGCACGTACCACCAGCTCCACCGCCGCGGCTCCATCCGGGTCGAGCGCCGGGCTCGGTTGCCAGTCCCCAGAGAGCGCCCAGTCATGGATCCGAGCGTAGGTGGGTCCCTGCGCACCCATAGTGAGGCCGGCTCCGTCCTTCTTGCGGATTGGGGTCCACAGGTCCCCCGTGTTGCCCTTGAGCTCCTGCTCGACTCGGGCGCTCGTCGATGTGCCGAAGCGCGCCTCGAGAGAGGCACCATCGGCGGCGATCCGTACCCGACGGCACACCTCGATCACGAAAGGGTCCAGGATATTGAGGGGGCACGGGGGCTTCCCGCCCCACGGCTCGAGCCAGAGCAGCGCGATGCCGCCGTCCGCGTACGGGTAGGACGCCAGGAGTTCCGGGCGACGCGAGAGCAGGAGCCCGACCTCCCGGGAGAATCGGGGCTCCTCCGTGCAGACCGAAATATCGGGGCGGTTGCCGAGGCCGCCGTTCATGCGGAAAACGCCGTAGTTCCCGGCTCCGCCGAAACCCTCGAACGTCTGGAGCGCGATGAGGACAAACGCCCAGTCCTGGGGCTGCGCGCTGCCCATCTTCGCGCGCTTGACGTCGTGGTTCTTGGCAAGCTGGAGCAGGTCCAGCACGTCGGGCTCACGGGCCGCATTCTTCAGTACATCGAGCGCGCCTTCCGGCACGGGAGGCTGCATGAACGCCGGTTGCGCGAGGTCCTCCACGACGAGACACCACGGCTCGCGGCTGTCTGTCAGGGCGAGGAGCGCGTCTCGCCACGCGTCCTCACCCGGCCATGGGGTGCTCGCGCCCGCGCGGTGCATTGCAATCGCCGCGAGCTGGACAGTGAAGGTGTGCCACGGGTGTCCCTGATGAGGTCGCAACCGCCGCATCACCAGCGGCTCACCTCGCGAGAGTGCGGCGAGGCAGCCTGGCAAGCTAAGCATCTGCGCCTCCTTGCCCACGGTGGCGTGAAACAGCCGCTCGGTGAGCAGGTCGTGCCTTGTTTCGCTCAATCCATCTTCTCCAATCCGAGCCGCGAGTACGAGAATCGCGCACCGGCCAGGGAGAACGTAAAGGCTCCCGACTCCGTTGCGTCTGGCTCGGGCTCGACCGCGGCTTCGTCGTCGAGCGAGAGGCCGTGGACCATCCAGTGCGTGAGCTTGAGTTCGGTGATGCGTTCCCCCAGCGCTGATCGGATCGGCGGTTCGAGCCCGATCCGTCGGTCGTCTTCTCCGAGACGCGTGGGCGTGCGGCGGTCTGACGGAAACCGCGTGTCGACGACTGATTTTCTCCAGTCCAGCGCGTTGAGGCCGGCCAACCCCCGGTCCGCCAGCGCCCGCCCCACCACCGCTCGGGCGTGTCGCTCGAACGTCTCGTGCTGCTTCTCGATGCCCGAGAGCCGGGAGGGGTGGAGTGCACGCTCGACCAGCTCTCGGTTCGCGTCGGGGGTCCGAAACGCCAGTTGCGACTCGACGAGCCGCCAGGTGGTCTCCAACGCTCGAAGGTCCGGGTAGACGGTCCCGAGACCGTGGGGTCCTCGCGCGCTCCCGTCGGGTTGGACGAGCGGCGTGAGGTCTCGACTTTCGGGGGTCAGTACTACCGCTCGTGCTCGCTCAAACCCGGGCGGGCGCGCACGAGCATGGCGGTGGAGCCGTCCCAGACGCTGGAGCAGCACGTCGACCGGGCACAGATCGGTCATCAGCCAGTCGGCGCAGAGGTCGAGTGATTGCTGGACGGTCTGGGTTGCGACGGCCACGACCCCACCCGCGCTCGAGCCCTTGCCGATCGCCGCTTCGATCGCCGCGTCCAACCGAATCCGATCGGGTGTAGCGTAGCGGCTGTGGTGCGGCACCGGGACGCCACCGCACCGAAGCGAGAGCTCGGGCGCGACCGCCTCCAACGCCCGCTGCGTTTCCAGGCAGTCGCGAACGGTGTTGCGAATGACTAGGACCTTTGCCCCACGCCTCGCGGCGTCGCAAGCGCGACGAGCGATCTCCGTCGCGTCGTTCGCGATCGGGGTCGCTTCCCATCGGACATCCTTGGGCCGCCCCCCCTCGTTCGGGTACACGACGTGCTCGCCCGCGGGCTCGACAACGGAGACGCGGGGATAGCGCTCCTCGCTCGCCTCCTCGAACGCGGGGACCGGCAGCTTCAGGACGACCCTCGCGAGCGCGACGCGGGCTTCGCCCTCCAGCGTTGCGCTCATCAGCAGGGCGTGTCCCCCCGCGGCCACGTGCAGCGCCAGCACGTTCCGGAGCAGATACGTCATGTAGGTGTCGGAGGCGTGGACCTCGTCGACCACCAGCAGCTGCCGCGTGAGCGCGGTGATCCTCAGGTGTGCGTGTCCTGTCTGTAGCCCCCCCAGGAGGACTTGGTCGATCGTGCCGACGACAATGGCGCCGGCGAGGTAGCGCTTGGGGTTCTCAGCTGCCCAGCCGCGGTAGCGCATTCGGCTCACCGGGTCGTCGTTCCACAGAACCTCGAATCCCGGCAGGCGCTGGCCGACCTCGTCGTCGACCTGGAGGTAGCCCGGCACGGCGAGCACGACCGGGGGTGCGTCCTCGCCGTAGGTGCGCTGGATGAGGCCTCGCATCCGGCGGAAGAGCTGCGTGGCCGCCGTCCGGGTCGGCAGCGCGAAGTACATACCGTCCACCTCGCCGGCGCGATGAAGGCCCAGGAAGCGCGCGAAAGCCGCCTCCGTCTTGCCCGAGCCGGTGTCCGACTCCAGGAACGTCAGCCCCGGTCCGGACCGCACGGGGAGATCGAGCACGGACCGCTGCATCGCGTTGGCCGCGAACCCCGCCGCGCGCGCGAAGTCGATGCCTTCGGACAGTCGAGAGCGCGCGAGCTCCGTCGCGATGCCGATCGCATCGAGCGCCCGGGCCGCCTGAGTCCGGGCGAACCCCAGCCGCGGAGGGTCGCCAGCTTCGCTATAGCGGAAGAAGCGGGTGTCCGAGCCCAGCCAGTCGGCAAGCATGACGAGACCCGCGAAGCCGTGCTCCAGTGCGATCGCATCCGGCATTGGCGGGCCGTCCTCGAAGGCTCGCGGCACGAGTTCGCGTAGCCGCTCGAGGAAGTCCGCGAGACGCGAGAGGGGCTCACCCTCCCAGAGCGACTTGCACTCCGCGGTGGAAACGGCGGCCGGACGGCCATGGTGCGAGATCGCCGCGAACAGGAGGCCGTACGCAGCGTCACCCCAGGCCGCCAGCGGCGCGAGCACGGCCTGCCCCTCCGAGCTCTGGAGGAGCCAGCTCGCCTCATCCACATGTCCCGCCTGCGGGAAGCCACCAGTGCCCCTATTCTGGAAGCCCCGGTTCATCTTCCCGAGGTCGTGCAGTGCGGCGAGCACCACCAGCCGCGCCCGGTCGACCGGAGTCAAGCTCTCGCGCCGGGCCAGGCCTGAGAGACGTGCCCCGAGCAGCGACCGCTCGAGGAGCGCCTCGGCACATGCGGCTACGTCCAGGCAGTGGTCGACGAGCGGGTGCCACGCCACGGCGACACCTGCGTCGAGACGGAGCTTGCCCCAGACCCCCACTTCCCCCTCCATCGTGAAGTCCGTATCTCACGGTCGGATCGATGTCGCCAGCCCTTTTGCGGGCAAGAACCGGCCCGTCGAAACTTGCTCGTCGCGCCGTGACCCATCAGCGACGCCGGGATGGTCGCGGTGAGTGCGGGCGCAGCGCAGGCTCCACCGCTTCGTCGGACGGTGAAGGGTGAAGGCGGCGGGGTCTTGCGGAAGGTTGCTGGAAGGCGAACGTGTCCTGCCGGTTTGCACCCCCAAGCGACCTGATTCTCAACTGCCGGTTTGCACCCCCAAGGGACCGCCTGATTTTCAAACCAGATGGGACCGGGGGTCGGTCCGATGACGCTGAGCGGAGAGCGGCTCGCTGTCAGCCTGGGAAGGGCATCGCCCCGGCCTCTGGCGATCGTAGTCGGGCATCGAGTGCGAGAGCCGGCTGCGGTTCTCGCCGACGATGGGGATCGCCTGGCGGCCGTCGGGGGCTCGGATGCGAGTCAGGGAGCCATCGGCGAGCGCGATCTGATAGGTGGTTTGCCCTGTGGTGGTGAGTGCGAGTTGCCCATCGTCGAGCACCTCCTCGGCGCCGTGGACTCAGAGGACCGTCCCATCCGCGCCGCTGACGGCGGTGACGGCGTCGTCACATGTGCGCACCGCCACCCTTGCGCTTGCTTGACCCCAATGGCGATTTGCTATGCGTCGATGCGGTGCGTCCAGCGCGGTGTGCCGCTCCTGGACAGGTACCGGACGAGGTCCGGGGTTCCGTAGAAGCGGGTCTGTGAGCCCTGCCGGTAGGCGAGGGCCGACTTGTCGACCCGAAGCCCTGAGGCGCGCGCCCGCGCGGTAAGCGTGGCGAGAGCGTCGGCGCGGGAGGCGTCGGTGTTCCTCGCGCCGTTCGCCGCGAAGACCGCGACATTGACCCCCTGGATGTTCACGTGAGCAAGCTGGATCGTCGCCATGAGCCTCTCCTCAGTCGAGGTTGTTCTTCTTGTTGCCGTCGGGGTTGGACGCGGGCGTCCGCTTCCCGCCGACGTTGCGGATGTGGTAGTCGGGGAACTCGCCGCGCTCGATGCGGTTCGCAAACTCGCCACGGGTCATCTCCTTGCCCGTGTTCGGGTCGCGGAAGCGCTCGTTGCGGCCGCTGTCCGACTCCCTGGTGACTGTCACTGGCTTCTTCGCCATCACTACTCTCCGTTGTGGCCGACGATGCGCCGGTGGGAGAACGATAAGTGGGGCTTGGTCGCTGTCCACGACTCCTCCATGGAATCGAACTGAGTTGATCCTTGAGGGATCCTATGGATCCCTCAAGCGGTGGCGAAAGCGCTCGAAGAATCTGTCCGTGCACCCGCTCGCCGGGCCTTCCGCCTCATGGATGCGCTCCTGCGCCGCTCGAGGCTCACGGTTAGCGAGGCGCGGGATTTCACCTTGGTCGGACCGGCCCGAACGCGCACGATCATGAGGGATCTTGTCGAGGAGGTTGGATGCGCGGAGCTCGCGCCGGGATCGCCCATGCGTGTGCGGCTCTCGGGAATCCGCCGTGGTGTCCCCTCGCACGAGATGGCGATCGCGGCGTGCTTCGCGGCAACCCTCGCCCCCCTGTTCGAAGGCACCAAGCTCGAGACGGGCATGAGGGAGGGGTTACGGTACGTCGTGGGCGCGAGCCCCCGGCCGGAGAAGTTCGATCACCTCGAGCGCAAGTTCTTTTTTGTGAGGGGTGGCGGTGAGCCGGCGCTTCCGGGCAACGCGAAGTTCCTCGAGCGCCTTGCGAAAGCGATTCTCGAACAGCGGAGCGTTGCGCTCACGCATCGCCGGTTTGACGCGGACGGTCCGTCCTCAAAGGCCACCTACCAGCCCCTCTCCATCGCGATCTACGACCACCAACTCTACCTCCTCGGGAGGCGCGAATCAGACCAGGCGATCAGGTTGCTGCGATTCTCGCGCATCACCGGGGTGCGGGTTCTGCGGCGTACCTTCGACTACCCATCGGAGCTCGAGTTCAGCCCACGACAGCTTTTCGCGCAGTCGTTCGGGGTCTACCTGAAGGAGCAAAGCGAGCCCGCCGAGCCGGTGGAGATCCGTCTTCATCGACGCTGGGGCGGGTACGCGAGGGATCATCGCTGGCACCCGAGCCAATCGGTGGACGTCGGAGACGAGTACGTCACGGTGCGTCTCACGGTTCGTCTGTGCCCCGAACTCGTGGGGTGGGTCCTGAGTTTCGGCGACGAGGCTGAGGTGATCTCACCGACGACGCTTCGGCGGGATGTCGCGGGTCGCGTACAGAGACTCGCAGCCCTCTACCGTTCCCCGAGCAAGGGCAAATAGGACGGCGCAGGTCGCCCTGCATCGGCGTCCAGACCAGCAGCGCCCCAGGCCTCGGCGAAGGCAAAGCCCCCGTGCGAACCAGCGCACCCGGTTCTATCGACGCTCGTTCGGGAAGACGCCGATGCGACCGATGTGACTCCCGTTCTGGCGATCAAGGACCTCGAGGGCCCAGTGGCTCACGAAGACGCGGCGTTCGTCGGCGAGGAGGGAGTCGAAGTGCCCGGCCCCCTCGAGCGGCGCGTCCCAGAGGCGGCGGCCGGTCTGGAGGTCGAGGGCCGCTACCCGACGTGGCGCGTCACCGCGGCCGGTCATGTCGTAGACGGCGAAGAGGACCCCGTCCTGGGCGGTCAGGTGTCGGATGCCCCAGCTCTGGGCGGCGTCCGGGGCGGCGGCGGCGGGGGTCACCCACCGGAGGGCGCCCTCCCCGCTCAGGACGGCGACGTGAGGGACCGGCCGATCGTAGTCGTCGGGCAGGCGAACCTCTACGACGTAGTGATCGCCCTCCGGGGAGCGCCACGCGCCGCGGACCTGCTCGCGCGGCCAGGGAAGCCCCCCCTCCGGTCGCTCGCGATCGTAATCGGGCATCGAGTGCGAGAGCCGGCTGCGGTTCTCGCCGACGATGGGGATCGCCTGGCAGCCGTCGGGGGCTCGGATGCGAGTCAGGGAGCCACCGGCGAGCGCGATCCGGTAGGTGGTTTGCCCTGTCGTGGTGAGCGCGAGTTGCCCATCGTCGAGCAGGCACGCGCGCGAGCCTCGAGCCCCGAGCTCGGCGGTCCATCGGTCCGTCCCGTCGCGCGCGTTGATTCCGGTGGCTCGACCTCGCCGGTCGACCACGACGACGAGCGCGGCCGTCGGGACGGTGACGAAGACCTCGTCGAAGTGCGTGGACCAGTCCTCCTCGGCGCCGTGGACCCAGAGGACCGTCCCATCCGCGCCGCTGACGGCGCTGACGGCGTCGTCGTTGTCGAAGTCCCAGCTGAAACCGATGGCGTCCCGGTAGCCGTCGTCGTTCACGTCGACGAGCGCCGGCGTGTACGTCCCGATCCACGCGAACACGTCGGACGAGCCGGCGCTGCTCCAGCGGTCCGGAGTGCCGCCGAACTGGGGCGAGGCGGCCTCGGCGATCATCGTGCCAAGGAGCGCCGCCGCTCCGGCCACTGCGCACGGCAGCGTGACGAGCGCGAGCAGCGCGGCGCCCACGGCCCAGAGGATCCACCTGCGGCGCGGAGCACGGGGCCGACCGGGCGAGTTCACGGGCCGCAGCCCGTCTCCGGACACTTCGTAGGCAGGGAGGCTGGTGGCTACGCGCGCGTGGTGGGGCGGCTGGATTTGCTGAGCGGCGGTGGCGGAGACGGAGGCCGTCTCGAGGGCGGAGTGGCCGCCGGGCTCCTCGGGAGGGCGGGGCTGTCCCGTCGCGTCGAGGTCGGCGGGAGGGATGAGGACTTGCTCGCCGGTCTCGGGCTCGGTCCTCGTCACGTCGACGTCGAGCGTCGGCCGATCGGGGTCGGTCGCCCCGAAGTTGAGGGAGGCGGGGTCGGCTACGTAGCCCGGCTGCGTGTTCGACAAAGGAACGTGGCGTCGGGCGAGCAGGCGCTCGGCGTCGTCGGGGCCGACGCGGACGAAGTCGCGGTCGGGAGCGGTGGGCTCGGCCGCCAACAGCTCCGGTATCTGCTGAGGGTCGGTCTGGCCCCAGAAGGACCGCGGGGCGGCGGGCTGCGCCATCTCACCGGTGCTGCGGAGGCGGACGTTGCGGCGCCAGGGGGGCATGTGCGCCTCCGCGCTCTCGGCGAGCTGCCGGAAGCCGACGGCGGGGATGTGGAGGCGGCCGAGCGCGTCGATGACCTCGCCGGCCGAGAGGAAGCGTCGAGCCGGCTCGGGCTCGAGCAGCCGATCGACGACGGCGGCGAAGGGCTCCATGGTGGGGTCCCACTCAGACCGCAGTTCTCTGATGCGGCGCCGATCACCCGCCAGCGCCTGGCGGATGTAGGTCGCGCTCGAGCTCGCGTCGTAGGGCAGCTCGTTGGTGAGCGCCTCGAAGAGGACGACGCCGAGCGAGAACAGGTCGGCGCGGGCGTCGTAGCGCGAGCCATCGACGAGCCGCTCGGGGGCCATGTAGGGCAGGCGCCCGGAGCCCACGAGCGAGGGCATCAGTCGGCCGCGCTCGACGGGACGAGCGAGGCCGAAGTCGGTCAGGTACGACACGCCGCTGGGCGCGATGAGGATGTTCGGGGGGCAGATGTCGCGGTGAATGATGGGGGGCCGCGGCTTCAGCCGCTTGCTGTCGCGGAGGTCGGCGTGCGCGTGGTGCAGCGCGTGGGCCATCTGCACGGCCAAGGTGGCGACGGCCGGCCAGGGCATCTGCTGTCCCAGCTTTGCGTGGCCCTCGATGACCTCGGAGAGGTCCGGGCCCTCGACGTAGCGAAAGGCGAGGAAGCGGATGTTCCTCTCGGCGTCGAGCCCGTGGTCCTGGAGCGGGACGATGTGCGGGTGCTGGAGCAGGCTCGCGATGCGCGCCTCGTTCTCGAAGTCGCGGACATAGGCCGGGTCGTCAGCGAAGCGCGGAGGCGGAGTCTTGAGGCAGACGACGTAGGCGACGTCGTGGCCCGCAGCGTCGCGGACGGCGATGTAGGTGCGGCCCGTCGCGCCACGGCCGACCCGGTGAACGATGCGATAGTTGGCGACGCGCTCGGGGTGGCGCACGGTCGAAGGCTCCCGCGTGAGGGCGACGGCTACGTGGGCGCGTCGCCGGTGGGGCCATCGTCCAGCGTGTGGCCGACGTTGCGTGAAGAGAGCACCGAGGCGAACTCGATCATCTCGTCGCGCAGCACGCGCAGGCCCGCGAGGTGCAGCCGGTGGAGCTTGCTCGAGCTGCGGATCCCCATCTCCTCCCCGAGCGCCTTGAACGTGCGGCCCTCGAAGTAGTAGCCGACGATGAGGCGGTGTGCGTCGGGGTGCGCGTTCTCGAGGCGGTCGATCGCGAAGTGGATGCGGTCGACGACCTCGGCGCGGAGCAGCTTCGTGTCGGGCCGCACGAGACCCTGGCTGCCGTGCACCAAGCCCTCCATGAGGAGGTGATAGGCGACGACGGAGTGGGTCTGGACGTCGACGCGAGAGGCCGCGCTCATCGGGCGGTCGACGCGGGTGAGCTCGCGGAGCGATGCGCCGAGGATGGCGGCGCGCACGCCGGCGCCACGGGCGTGGGAGTTTCGCGGGACGCCGCGCAGACGGCTCCACTCTTCGACGACTGCGTCTTTGACGTGCCGGCCGACGACGGCCTCGGCGGAGGCGCCGGTCCGCTCGGCTTCGGGGAGCTGCTGCCACTCCAGGTAGCCAGCGTACGCCTCCATGTAGGCGGTCTGCCGGACGTCGTCCGCGTCGGCGGCCGTCCCGCCGCCTCGGCGGATCACCACCTTGGTGACCCACCGGTCGATGAAGTCCTGCCAGTCGCGGAGGAATCGAGCGTGCTCGATCTCGTGGGCTTGGTGATTCACGAGCCGCCCTCCCCTGCCCCGCCCTCGCCTGTCGGGGTGGGGGCCCGCAGCCGCGTCGCCACCATCTCGGGCTCCTCGTTCAACTCGCGCCCGAAGGCCCGCATCTCCGCGATGGCCTCGGGAGGGAGGAAGTCGAAACGCGCGAGCGCGATCTCGAGCAGCTCGTCGTCGGCCTGCTCGCCCGAGAGGAGTCCAGCGCGAACACGCGCCTCCACGGAGGCGATGGCGGCGGCCTCTTGCCGCTCGTGGTCAGAGGGTGGTCGAAGGAGGGGTGGTACTGCGCTCCCGCCTCGCCCGCGTTTGGGGGAGTCGTTCCGCACGCCGCAAGCGTAGCCAGAAAGTCTCGAAGCGGCCACGCCACTGACGGTCTGCAGCTGTATCGAGGGGCCGAGAAGAGGGCTTCGGAGACCAGCGCTCTTGCACAGCATCAGCGTCGATGCTGCCCGCGTCAGCGGTGTTTACGGGGTCGGGGCCGCTGCTTCGCGGCGGGACCCACGTGCGGAGAGGTGAACATCGACGCGTCCCTTGGCCAACAAATCTGGCGAAGCCGACGACCCCATGGCGTAAAGGCGTAGAGGAGGCACAAAGGCGCGGCGCCGCGAACGGCGCTGTAGGTGCGCCCAGTCTCGCCGCGGCCGGACTTGGTGACCGCCTCCCGCACACCGCGCTACGCAGGGCCCTCACCATCGATGGCGGAGGGGATGTGGGACCAGTGAGGGCTACCACTCAAGAAGGAGCAAGTTGGTCCAAAAGAGCCCCCAGGGCGAGAGCCACCCCTCATCAGCTTCGAATGGGTGGCCTACGCCGCCGACGGCTAGGAGCAGCAGCGAGTGACCCGAGTCGGACGGTAGGTCGAGTGTCGGCAGGCGAAATGCCAGGCGCTCTGTTGGCCCGACGGAGACGAGAGTGCTCGTTGCCCCCTCAGGCCCGATGGGTAGTAGCTGCCCGTCGAGAAGGGCCACAATCGCTACTCCATTGTCGCTGCCGCAGTTGGCTACGTCATCAGAACTCTGTACGTGGATCCACAGGCCGTTCGGCTCGAGCAAGTCCGGGTCTCGCAGATACGCTACCATCGGCCCCTCCTCTCCGAGAGACACGAAGCTACTTTGCCTTGGAAGCCTGGTCCTGGTGGTCAGTTCGAGCGTGCTGTTGTCGGTCGCCAACGGATTACTGCCGGTGCGGTCAATAAACACGTTGACGCTGGGGAAAGCTCCGGACCAGGTGCTGGGCACGGAGGTCGGCGTCTCGATGATATAGAGGAGCGAGAGCGAGTTGAGGCCCTCATCGAAGTTCGTGCGTTCGATCTCGATGGTGGAGACAAACGACGCGACGCCTGATGATTGTGAGGTCGCGAGGACTTCCTCCCAGGCTCCCTCCGTCCGGCGTACGCGCGTGACTCGGCCATTGACTATCGCGACGGTCCGCACGGTGTGCGGAACCGAGGCAACGTCGGCCCCGACGCTGATGCCAACTGTCAGCTGTAGTGGCACGTCACCGCTGACCCACCAGGATCGCAAGCCAGACTCTCCGACCTCGAAGCGCAGAGCCGTGTTGATACCGTTCGCCGCGCTTGGGACGCTTGGGGGGATTTGAGCCGTCGGCACTGACACTGGGGGGCGAAACTCAGTACCTTCGACGAAAGAATAAGTGAGGTCGCAGAAGGGGTCCCATCCCGCATCCCCCGCATCCCCTGCGTGGTGGGACGTGCTTGAATCGCAGGCCGGCGACCCGTCCGCATCGCACATGTGGTCGGCAACAGAGCAACTGCATCCGGTGAGCATCAGGACTACGCCGAGGCGTTGGACCATCGCCGGGGCCACTCGGGCTTGTCGGGGGATCATCTCTCGCTTCCTGTTCACGTATACTCCCGAAACCGATGTCGACGACCCCGTCGCTACTCGAGCAGTACTACCTCAAGATACCTCTCGGCGCACCCGTCGGCGCCTACCAGATCGGCCCTGGAGATGAGGCCGAGGACTCGTCCAGCAGAGTCCACCACAGGACTTCCGGAGTCCCCCGGACATGCGCGCCCAGCAACCAGTACGGTTTCCTCGCGCTTGCCGAGTGCTGCCAAGCGATGAATGGAACCTGCCCCTGCTCCGCAAAGAAGGAGCAGTCCATCCTTCGTCCCCGATGCGACTGCTCGCGCTTGAAGAACAAGCGGTTCGGCAACGGTGATATATGCAATGTCACGGCCGGCGGAGAATCGCACATGTACGACGTCGGAGCGTCGAGATCCGGTATGGATCGTAAGAGAGCGATCAGCCGCAGACTCGATACAGTGAGCTGCAGTATAGAAGTGTCGACCGCGAACGGGAGAAACGGCGAACGCAGTGCAGAACGGCCTGCCGTCGGCGAGTAGCTGAGCGACCATGGGGCAGGCCACACGGCGCTGCGCCGCACACCCCGTCATCAACAGTATCAATACAAGCAGCGGTCTCATGTCTCGTCCTCGCCGACGGCAAGCCGTTGCTTCTACTGGGAACCGTCCAAGCCGCCTAGGGATAGATGGGGCAGGGCAAGACGCCTCCGAGAATCGCATCATCAGAACTGGCTGAAGCGTTGGCGAGGCTTCCGACGTTCGTGTGGGTTCCCGTGGAACACACTCGGTTCGATCCAAGACGGATTCTCTCGACTGATCCCGTCTCCGTGAACCAGGCTTGCCCCGAGAGGACTAGGAACCCGATGTTGATGCTATCCGTTCCAGCCGTGCTGCCTGCAATCGTGTTAAAGGCGCCTGTGTAGCCCGTGGGCGTCGCCTCGTCCATTCGAGACCTGGTCGTGAGCACACTCGCACCGTTTACTGTCCTCAGGACGCATACGTCGGTACCCGTGTTCAGGAAGTTGAGCGCCTGTGTTTCACCCGGCTGAGGGCTCTCTCCGGTGCAGAACCGAATTCGAGCGGTACTGCGGATCACACGCGACTCACCACCACCCGACACGAAGCTGAAGAATACGCTCCATACGCCACTTTCGAGGTTTGAATGGTAGCGAACAAACTCTCCGCCCCCTCCGAGCGTTACGGTGTCGGCCGTGTGCCCGGCTTCCAGTTCAAAGTACGACGGCAACCCCGTTCCGCAGCTCCCATCAGGATCGATGCAGACTTCGTCGTTTCCGATCTTAATCGTGCCGCTTGTTCCGCCCATGTAGGCTAGGACAGGGTTGGCAACGTTGAAGAACGCTCCGGTGGTGCCATCGTAGAAGAAGGCCTTCCCTTCCATCCGCCACTCAAACATGAGCCCAGCCCGCTCTTCATTCTCGTCATATCCGGCCACGCTCGCACCAACAGATTGCAGTGCCCAGTCATAGAACGAATCGAGGCTTGCGAACGTGCGCTGCTGCTCGGGCACCGGGAAGAACGGCCTGGAAGCATCTGTGCTGCCAATCAGCAGGAGCGGCCTTCCGTCCCCGGTCTGGCCTAGTCCTAGCGGAGTAGTGTAGTTGGAGTTGACGGTTCCAGCATAGCTGCTTTCAGTCTCCTGCAGAGAAGCCTGATGACTTCCGACCGCCGTTTCTTCCAGAGCGCACCCTGCCAACGTGAGGGCTGCGAGGAGGGCTACCGTGTAAAGCTTCATATGATGTCTCCAGCTTATCTGAGAGGCAGTGAGGGTGGCGTTCGTGCATTCGAGCAATGGTGTCGAGTGCATAGTTCGAGGCCGCCCGGGCTGTCAAGTAGCAGAGATGTCTGGAACGCGTCTGCCAGGGCGCTCAAGGCGCTCTACCTGCGTGTGCTTCGTCTCTTCGAGGAGCTGCGCGTCGCGAAGGTCGAGGGAACCTATGGCCGCAAGCTCGTGAGGAGGTCAAGGTGGAGGTGCTCATCATCGCCGACGCGACTTGTGACCGTGGCGCCACTCCAGCCAGCCGTGGCGTGTAGGCCGGTGCTCCAGGACATTCGACCACGCAGGCAGGGAAACCGCCGAGGAGTCCCCGGAGTCAATTGAGGGAGGGCGCATGGCCGAAGCGAGCACGAGCAGAGCAAATCAGGGGGGCGTCGAGGACGTGGCGACGGGCCCCGCGCTCGAGGAACTGCCGCTGGCGTGGGTCGAGGCGGATCCGAGCTGGAACTGCCGCGCGCCGTACGTCGAGGCCGAGGTGCAGGGCGCGGTGGAGCGCTATCGCCACGAGCCGATGCTTCATCCACCGTCGGTGGTGCGGCTCGGCGAGCGGCGATTCCAGCTCGTGACGGGGTTCCTGCGGTTCGAGGTGATGCGGCGGCTGGGCGACGAGCTCGGCTGGTTCCGGGTCGTCGAGGGCGACGAAGAGGACCGGCTGCTCTGGAACCTCGGGGAGAACACCGCGCGACGCGACCTGACCGGCTACGAGCTGGTGGAGCGGGTGTGGATGCTGTACTCGCGGGGCGTGTCGAAACCGCGCCTGCTCCGCGCGTGCGGGTTCAAGATCCGCTACCTCAACCGACTGCTGTTCATCCGACGGCGGGCCCACCCCGAACTCTACGAGGCGTTCCGAACGAACCCGTCGCTGTCGGTGGCGAGGATGGCGCGGCTGTGCACGCACGAGCCGGCCGAGCAGGTGGAGGAGTACCGCAAGAGCGAGGCTTGGCTCGCGCGAGCGGCGGAGGTCGAGCAGGGGTACGCGGAGCGACTCGATGCCGAAGGCGCTGACGGTGACGAGGGCGCCGAGGTGAGGCGCCCGAAGCGTCGCCGTCGGCGCCTGCCGAGCCGGGACCACGTCCGGCGCCTGCTCGCGGTGCACGAGAAGAGCGGTCATCTCGATCCGAACTACCGCCGCGGCGTCGTCGCCTCGCTCCGCCACCTGCTCTACGGCGAGCCGCTCCCAGAGCGCGCCTCCGCCAGCGGCGACTGAGCGGGCACTGCATCCCCCGGGCCCGGGCCAGCTGTTGGGTACGCAGTACCCGCGGCCTCGAGCTTGGTACGCAGTACCCGTCGGGCCTGCTGTCGGGGTACGCAGTACCTGCGGCTTCCGAGCTGGGTACGCAGTACCCGCGACCTCGGGCCGAGTCCTCGCGCGAAACTTTTTTCACCGCGCCCGGCCTCCTCTGCGCCCTCGAAGGCTCGCTACAAGGGGCCTTGTAGGCGTCACAAGCGCTATAGGCTAGCGGTGGGTATGGCTTGTGAGTCGTACCCGAAAAGTTGTTTGGTTTCGATGGGTTGACTCTCGTGGTTGCGTGGACATCGTCTCTCGGTCCACGGCCGAACCAGCGCGCAATCAAACGCGGTAGGTCGGCTCCACAACCGGGAGTTCACATGCGCCGAACCACCTCTCTGTCCCGCCGAGCGGGCACCAGCACTCTGGGCCGCGAGCTTCGCCAGGCGTCGCGCCGCGAGCTCGCGACGCTCAAGCGCGACCTGAAGGAGAAGCACCGCGACCGGATGAAGCGAGCGCGCACGAAGGACGCGCAGGAGCGCCGCAAGAAGCTGGTCCTCGCCGCGGTGGAGGTCAGCGGCACGGCGGCGGCGGCGGGGGCGGCCCGGGCGATGCTCGGTGACAAGCTCGACGTCGGGCCGGTGCCGCTCGAGCTTCCCCTCGCGATCGCAGGGCACGTCGTCGGCGGATACTTCTATCCCGACGACGAGCGCGGCGACCACGTCCACAACATCTCGAACGGCATGATGGCCGTGGCGGCCTTCCAGGGCGCGCAGCGCATGACGGCCTGGGCGCGGGAGCGGACGCGCCGCCGGGGTGGCTCCGAGGGGGCGTCGTCGCAGGGCTACGCCGGGGCGTACGCGGAGGCGCTGCCGCCGCCGCCGAGCTTCGCGCTGCCGCCGCCGCCCATGCCGCCGACCGAGGCGCCCCGCATCGCGGGCGCGGTCCCCACCGCCGCCGACCGCGCGATGGCCCAGGCCATCCGCGTGATGGAGGACGCGCGCCGCGGCTGAGCCCGGCCGCTGCACCAACTCCGGCTCCGTCGTGAGCCCCCCTTTGGACCCCACACAGGAGAACGCCTCATGTACGACCTGATCGGACTCGAGCCGGACGACCTCTACGACGACGAGGACATCCTCGCGGTCGCGGGGGAGGACGACCTCGACGACTACGACGACCTCGACGCCATCGCCGGGATGGACGGCCTCGACGACCTCGACGAGGAGGACCTCGACGCCATCGCCGGCGCGTTCGAGCTCGTCGGCCTCGATGACCTCGACGGCCTCGACGAGGAGGACCTCGACGCCATCGCGGGCCTCGAAGACGACGACTACGACGACGACGAGTTCGCGGTGGCGGGCGAGGACTACGCGCTGCCCGGCAGCGTGGAGGAGCTGCTCGATGCGGGCGCGACGGCGGGCCGCCGGGTTCGGCGGCGCCTCTCGCGCTACGCGGGCCGTCGTCGGGGGCGCGGTCGGGTGCGCCGCCGCCCGAGGAGCCGCGCGGCCGTCCTGCGGGCGATCCGGGCTCGGCGGGCGCGGGCGCGCGCGCGTCGGACGACGACCCGGGCTCGGCGCGCGGTGCGGACGATGAGCCGCCGCGTGCAGCGCGAGCGGGCGAAGGCGCGCCAGGCGGTGCGCGTGGCTCGGGCGGTGGCCGCGCGGACGGCGCCGCGGCCGGCGCGCACCATCCCGAGCGTGACCGGCGGTCAGACGCAGGTCGTGCCGACGCAGCCGCAGAAGAGCGGACCGCAGGTCGTGCCCTTCACGGCGACGGGCCCCATCGCGCCGGGGGAGACGCGCGTGCTGACGGCGCGCCCGCAGGTGGTCTTCCGCCCGAACCAGTTCCAGGTGGCCGGCCGCATCGCGGAGTACTTCCGCATCAACGCGATTCGGATCGGCAACCAGAACCAGTTCGCGGCGAGCGGCTCGGTGCCGGCGGAGGCCTTCAGTGGCAACCACCCGATGCCGATCGGCAACACGACCGCGCACCCCGGTCACGACATCGCGATCGAGGTCACGAACATCAGCGCCTCGCCGCAGGACTTCTCCGCGGCGATGAGCGGGCCCGCGCTCCAGTAGCGCGTCCGGGCTCCGCGAGCGCTTCCCTGGTCGCCCTCCGCCTCGCGCGGACGGCCCTCCCCCAGTCCCGCCCGCCGGGCGGAGGGCGACCCCTTTCTGTGTCTCGAGCTTCCCCTCTCTGACCGAGCCGACCGAACCGATGCCGCTTCCCTCCCACACCGAGAGCGCGCCCATCGCCAACCCCGACGAGGTCGAGGGTGGTCTCGCCGAGCGCCTGTGGTGCGTGACCTTCGGGGCGTACGGCGCGACACACGTCTACGCGTGGGCCGACTCGCTCGAGGACGCGTTTGAGGTGGCGGTGGAGCACCTCGACGACGAGGGGCAGTGCGGGCACTTCACGATCCTCACCGAGGACGACTACGTCGAGGCGGCCGAGGAGCTCGGCGTCGAGTGGGACCCCGAGTCGCCGGACTACGCGGTGATGGAGCACGCCGAGGCGGATCTGACGCCGATCGGCTGGACGACGCTCGAGTGCGCGCGGAGCGGCGGCGGCTCGGCGTTCGTGCCGTCGTGGGAGTGGTCGGTGCGCGAGGTTCACGGGGCCGAGCGCCAGCGCGTCGAGGAGCGCTCGTACGAAGAGATCGAAGCGGAGGAGGTCGCGTGATGCGGCAGGTCAGTTTTCGTTTGCGTCTGTTCCAGAGCGAGCGCGAGCGCGCCTCGAGCGAGCGGATCCTGCGCGTGCTGTTGCGCGCGCTGGCCGCCGCCGACGTCGAATACCTGCGGGCGCACCCAAACACGCCGCCGCTCTACCAGGCGGGGGTGCGCTACCGAGCCGAGCGGGTGCCGCGCGAGTTCTGGAAGGGCGTCGCCGAGACGCTCGAGGATCGCCACGGCGACTGCGAGGACCTGGCGTGCTGGCGGTGCGCGGAGCTGATCGTCCGTGATCGCGTCGCCGCCGAGCCGGTGTTTCGCTACCGCCGCGTCGGGCGGCTGAGCGTCTACCACATCCTCGTTCGCTACCCGGACGGCCGCATCGAGGACCCGTCGGCGCTGCTCGGAATGGGCGCGGGCGGGGCGACTCGGAGGCAGCTCGGGCTCGGCTGAGATCTTCACGACGAGCGCGCTCGCGCGCGGCGCTCGGACCCATCGATCCGCGAAGCAGCGGGCGCGCGAAGGAAGGGAGACGACCATGGGAGCGATCGCCGCACTGCTGGCCCTCGGGGGCATCGTCGCGTTGGCGGCCTACTCGGCGGGCAACGAAGAGGCGCGTCCCTCGTCGGGGCGCCCTCCTGCCGGAGCGCCGCCGTCGCTCCCGCCTCCACCCGGGTCGCCGAGCGGTTCGCCCGCGGGCACGAGCCCCGCCCCGGCCGCGTCGCCGAGCCCGAGGCCGACGAGCCACGCGCCGGAGGGGGCCGATCCCTACGCCGCGACGCCGGTCCCCGCGCACTGTCCGCCCGGGCTCGACCGGGCGGACCCGACCGCGCGATCCCTCTGTGGCCCGGGCGGAGGCGCCGCAGACCCGTCGGCGCCGGTGGTGCCCACGTCGACGGCCACAAACGCCCCGCCCGATCTCGTCGAGCGCGTGCGCGCGTTCATGGCGTCCGATCCCAGCCCGGAGCAGATCGAGGAGCTCGCGACGCAGCTCGATCGCGCCGGCCTGTCGGACGCGGCGCGGCAGCTGCGCGGGGTCGCCGCGGCTCGTCGTCAGGAGCGCGCGCGAGCGCCCTCCACTCCAACGCCCGCGCCGGGCCCTTCGTCGCCGGCGAGGAGCGACTCGAGGACCCCCGGGCCCTCGTCCTCGTCGGCTACCGATACGGGCAGCTCGTCGAGGCCCGGCGGCGGCGGCGAGCCGCAGAGCGGGCGGCAGCTCGCCGTCGAGACCGCGGGCGCGCTGCGCGATCGGCTGAGCGTGCTGCAACGGCTGACGAGGGAGTTCCAGGAGGCGGCGAACATCGCGGGGGACGGCCTCTACGGGCCGATGACGCGGGCGGCGTTGACCTACTGGAGCGGCCGGACGGCGCCGCGGCCGTGGGTGGGCTCGGGGAGCCCGAGGTATCGCGGGCTGGTGTCGGTCGAACGGGGCGACGGCACCCCGGCGGCCGAGCACGCCGAGCGGACGGCGCGCGCGCTGTTCCGGGCGCTGCTCGATCCGGAGGGACCGGCGAAGCCGATCCTCGAGCGGTTCCAGCGGACCGTCGGGCTGACGGTCGACGGCAAGTACGGCTCGCAGACGCGCGCCGCGCTCGGACGGCTCGGCGTGGCGAACCCGCCGAAGGCGTTCCGGCGCACGCGGCGCCGCGCGAGCAGGGGGAGCGGCGGCGGAGGCTCCTCGAGACGGCGTTCGGGCTGAGCGCCGACAGGGTCGCGTACGACAACGGAGAGGACGATGAACCAGCACTACCTCGATGACCTGAACGGGCTGCCCGTGACCTCGGGCGGTGAGTACGATCCCGAAGCCGGCGCCTCGTGGGGCGCGAGCGCCGGGTGCGGCTCGCGCGCCGTGGCGAGCGGCGCCTCGGGCGAGGACGGCGGCGCGCTGAGCGGCGACGTGGTCGAGCGCGTGCGCGTGGGGCCGTACACGGCGAGCGTCCAGCTCGAGCGTCGCGACGGAGGCCTATGGATCGCCTGCGCGATGATCGAGACCGAGAGGGGCGTAATGAGCTGGTGCGGCGCCGCGACCGAGCAGGAGGTCGCGCAGCGGCTCGCGGCGCGTCGCCGCGAGGGCGCGAGCGCGGGCTTCGACTTCGGGAGCTTCCTCAACGACATCGGCCGTCAGATCAATCAGGGCGCGCAGCAGCTCGCGCGCAACCGGACGCTGCGCCGGGTCGTGCGCGACGTGAACCGCACCCTGAACCGGCCCGAGCTGCAGCCGGTGCTCGCGGTGGCGCAGCAGATCCCCTACCTGGGTCAGGCGCTCGGCGCGGTGCGCGCGGCGGCGACGATGGCCGACCAGGTGCTGGGCGGTAACCCCCAGGCGCGCGGCCGTCTCCAGTCGATCCGGCGCGCGGCGCAGCGCGGCAACCCCATCGCGCGCCAAGCGCTCGAGGTGCTTGGCGACGTGCTCCGCGCGCAGCAGCGCTCGGTGCGCCAGCGGGCGGGCGCGCCAGCTCGACGTCGTCCGGGCCGCCGCCCGCCTTCGCGCCGGCGCCACGGCAGCTCGCCGCGCCGCCGGCCTCGTCACGACGCGCGCTCGAGCGGCTCCGAGGCGGAGGAGCGGGCCTGGCGCGCCGCCTCGGAGCGATGGGCCGAGCACACCCGCCGCTCGATCGTCACGCCGCCCCCGGTCGGCTGACAGTCGGCTGAGCCCGCCCCCTTGTCCAAGGAGCCCTCGACGATGACCGACGCACCGCCCTCTCCTTCCACCGCACGCGGTGAGCACGATTCGCTGCGCGCGCTCCTGCGGGGCGTGGTGGACCTCATTCACCGCGGCCTCCACGAGCTGGAGGCGCACGGACCCGAGCCGTCCGATGCCTCGACGGAGGAATCCACGACGCCCACCGGCGGCGGCGACGGACCGACTCCGGGCGCGGAGCCGCCCGCGCCGAACCCTCCCGACATCTCGGATCCCAACGAGCCAGCGACCCCCCTACCCACCCCACCCACCACGGAGCCCACGATGCCCATCGGAACGAGAAACTTCGCCTTCGCCCACGCTCGGATCACCAGCGACGGGGAGGAGGTGCGGGTCAGCAAGGCGACCGGCTTCACGCCGGCGATCACCCACCCGAACGACCCCGATCCGGCGCACTGCGCGCCGCGCGACGACCTGCCGAAGGTCGCGCGGGTGCGGCCCAGCGACCCGGACAAGCTGCCGCCGAACACGCTGCTCTACCGGCTGACGTTCCCGGAGAACCACCAGATCGACCGCGACGAGGCGGTGGTGATTGCCAGCGGCGCCGACCGCGAGACGCACAGCGCCTACGACATGAACGCGTGGCCGGTGAACGACCGCGCCATCGAGGTCGCGCTCGAGCTGCGTCGCCCGGACGTCAACGGCGAGCGCAAGGACGTCTTCACGGTCGACGTCCTGGTGCTGCGGGTCGACTGAGGGAGTGATGGGCGAGCCGCGGCAACTGCTCGACTGCCCCGACCGGAGCAACCTGGGGCGCCGACTGACGCTCCAGCCGGCCGGGGCCTTCGAGGCGCTGCTCGACGTGCGCGGCGAGGACGCCGCGGCTCGCGCCGTCACCACCACGATCACGCTCGCGCCAAAGGTCTCGTTCGAGAGCCTGGGGCCCGATGATCTGCTCGCCCGCCGCGACGAGCTGCGCGCGCGCGCCCGGATCGAGGCGGGCGTGGGCGGCCACGTCGCCACCATCGAGCTCGACGTGGGCGCGGGCCTCCGCTTCGGCGCCGCGGTGTCGTCGCTGCGCGTCTCGGCCATCAACGACGGCGGCGCGCCGATCGACGTGGGCGCCTTCGTCGGGTACGGCACGGCCGCGACGACGCCGACGCTGACCACGTACGGAGGCCCGCTGTCGTTCCGAGAGACGTGGGAGCTCGACGTGCCGGCGTTCGCGCAGGCGGTCGAGATCCTGCGCCCGCCGGGTCACGAGCTGCTCGTCGACGTCGGCCTCGGGCGCGCTCGTGGCGTGGCCGGGCGCTGGCTCTACGGCGACCGCGTCTTCTTCGACGAGCGGATGAGGCCGCTGCCGCTCGCCAACGGCTGCCGGCGCGTCCGCGTCACCTCGCTCGCGACCGGCCGCAGCTTCCAGCCGGTCGCCCTGTTCACCCTCACCCTCTGACGAACGAGCCGAGCTCATGAGCGAAACGTCTCCCGAGACCCCGGCGTCCGACGAGCCGCCCGCGTCGGCCATCACGGCGCCCGGCGCGGCGGCGGCCGTGCCCCAGGAGCAGCTCGATCGCGCGGTCGCGCTGCTCCTCCACGCGATGCAGCTCCGCAACTACGTCGAGCTGCACCGGGGGCGGCTGCCGGCCGACCTCGTGCGCCGCTGGGACGAGTGGTACCGGGGGCTCGCCGAGGTCTTCCAGCGCGTGCAGGCCGACTCGATCGCGCAGCGCCAGGTCTTGGCTCAGCTCCCCACTTACCAGGCCGAGCTGACCCGCTATCGCGACGCGCTCGCGGCGCACGGCGCTCCAGCCCAGGGGTCACCGCCACTCGACGCGGCGGCCTCGCGCGAGCCGCGCCGATCGCTCTCGCCGCTGCTCATCGGCGGCGCCGGGCTCGCGGTCGGGCTGGTGGCGGGCTTCGCGGTCGCGGGGAGCCGGAGCTGAGCCGTGGGCCACTCGCTCGAGGACGCGTTCGTCGCCCACCTCTCCAAGGGTGGCCTGCTCGTCATCCACCCGAAGCATGGGGTGCAGCTGGTCACGAGCGTCGAGCGGGCGGTGCGCTGGCTCGAGCGAGACGGCTGGGACTACTTCGTCACCCACCAGAACAGCGACACCGGCGACGAGCTCGAGCAGTGGATCCCGCTTCACGACCCGCGGTGGGAGGACGACGAGTGACGCGCGCGGGGCCGAGCGCTCTCGCGCGGACGAACGGAGGACGTCGATGACCGACTCGAACCCCCAGGCGGCGAGCGCGCCGCTGCCTATGCCCGGCGCGCGTGTCACGAGCCCGTCGGGCTGGCGCGCCCGGCCCGGCGGCCGACGCGAGTGGCACGAGGGCGCGGATCTGCGCGCCGCGGTCGGCACCCCCGTCCTCGCGACGCGCGCGGGCGTGGTGCACGACGCGCTGCCGGAGACGGCGCGAGGGATCCGCGGCTACGGGAACCTCGTCGTCCTGTGGCACCCGCAGGACGGCGTCTACACGGCGTACGCGCACCTCTCGGAGATGCTCGTCGCGCGCGGGGATCGAGTCGAAGCGGGGGCGGTGATCGCGGCGACCGGCGTCACGAGCGGCGGCCGACACCCGCGGATGTGTCCGCACCTGCACTTCGCCGTGCGCCGGCCGAGGAGCGACGGCCGCGCGCCGTGGCCGGGCGCCTACCCGCACCCCGAACGCGCGCCCTGGGCGCACCGTTCGTACTGGGTCGACCCGAACGAGTACCTGCGCGGCTTCGGGCTCGAGGCGGCGACGACGCGAGGCGCGGGCGAGCTCCGCATCCGTCCCTCCTCGGCGGCGGACGCGGGCGGCGGGCGGCCCTACCCGCCGCGTTGCCCGCGGCGCTCTGCGGTCGTGCTCGCGGGGGCGGAGCTGCCGCCGCGCGGCGCGCCTGCCGAGCGACCGCTCGCCGTCGCGCCTCCCCCCGAGCAGGGCGCCGCTGTGCCGCCGCCGACGCGATCGAGCGATCGTGGCGGCTGCCCGAGCGAAGGGAGCTGCTGGCCGTTCGCGATGCTCGTCGGGGCGGCGGGCTTCACGGCCGCGGCGCTCGCGTCGAAGGGGCGCCCCCGATGACCGCCCGCCAGCGCTTCGAGGCGATCGTCGCGAGCGTGCGCCTCCTCGACGCTGCGGTCGCGCGGTCCGGGCTCGACGAGGGGGAGCGCGTGCGCTGGCGAGAACTGGTCGCGTACGCCGCCGCGCTCGGTCGAGCGCTCGAGCGGCTCGACGACGCCGCCGCGCGAAGCCGTCATGTCGATCACTTCGAGGGCCTCGTCACCCGCTGGCGCGAGGCCCTCACCGCGTGGGGCGTGCTGGACGCGGGTGAGACCGCGACCGCCGGCTTCGACGGCTTCATCAGCCCGGGTCGCGCGCGGGCTCGCATGGACAGCGTTCACGCGGAGGTCGCGAACCTCGACCGGCTGGTCCGAGACCACAAGCATCAGCTCGGGCGCGGCTTCGTGTCCGGCTGGGAGCGTTGGCGCGACTCGTGGCGGCAGTTCTACGCGCGCTACCCGCGCGAGTGGGACTGGTGGTACCTCGGCAACGCCTCGGCCTGGAACGAGACGCTCGTCTTTCAACAGCGGCTCGCGCAGTACGCCGAGGCCGTTCAACGCGCCGGGGTGCGCGGGCGCCTGCCGGCTCCGGCGCCACCGCCCGAGCGAGAGGGCAGCGGCGACTGGCTCGGGAGCGCGAGCACCATCGCCGTCGCGGGCGCCGTCGGCGCCGCGGTCCTCGGGACCGTCTACCTCGTCAGCCGGGTCGCGTGATGACGAGGTCGCGAGGCGAACAGCGGGGCCAAGATGTCTACGAGCTGCCGACGCCCTCGCCTGTCGGCGAAGCGGTCGTCGAGGGGGAGCTCGTCGAGGACTCGCCGCCGACGCGTGAGCGGAGCGGCGCGGACCGGGTCGTGGCCGTCGCGATGGCGGTGACCGTGACCGGGGTCGCGGTGGTCAGCCTCCTGAACTTCCTCAGCAGCGATCCCGAGCCCGGCGACAACCGAAGGAAGGGGAGACGTCGATGAGCCACGCCGACCGGAACACCCGAAAGCTCCACCACTGGCTCATCCGCATGGCCGGTGACGGCGGCGGGCGCGTCTCGCTCGGGCACCTCAGCGCGACCGGGCCGGGCGTGCCGCTCGGGCAGTGGGCGGTGCGTCACGAGGACGAGGACGCGGCGCTGAGGCAGCTCGCCGAATCCATCGTCTGCGCTGCGGCCGACGACGCCGACGGCCAAGCCGGCGGCACGCCGCAGCAGTACGTCGCGCTCTTCTACGCGGAGGACGCGCCCGATCAGCCGGCGAGCCGGCTGCCCTTCCGGCTGTCCCAGGCGGAGCAGTTCGCGCCCGAGGGCAGCGCCCTCGCGACCGAGCCGCCCACCGAGAAGGGGCTCGTCGCCCAGGCCATCCGCCACAACGAGTTCCTCGTCCGCACCTCGTTCGGCGCGATGGGCTCGGCCGCCTCGCAGCTCGAGCGTCACAACCACATGCT
>JAVJQK010000079.1 GCA_040218145.1 Sandaracinaceae bacterium
CCCGTGCACATGTAGCCCGACTCCACGGTGCACGTCGCAGAGCAGCCGTCGCCGCCCATCGTGTCGCCGTCGTCGCACGCCTCCGTACCGGCCACGACGCCGTCCCCGCACGTCGTCGTGCAGACCGAAGGCATCGTCCCCGTGCACATGTAGCCCGACTCCACGGTGCACGTCGCAGAGCAGCCGTCGCCGCCCATCGTGTCGCCGTCGTCGCACGCCTCCGTGCCGGCCCGCACGCCGTCCCCGCACGTCGTCGTGCAGACCGAAGGCATCGTCCCCGTGCACATGAAGCCCGACTCCACGGTGCACGTCGCAGAGCAGCCGTCGCCGCCCATCGTGTCGCCGTCGTCGCACGCCTCCGTGCCGGCCCGCACGCCGTCCCCGCACGTCGTCGTACAAACCGAAGGCATCGTGCCCGTGCACATGAAGCCCGACTCCACGGTGCACGTCGCAGAGCAGCCGTCGCCGCCCATCGTGTCGCCGTCGTCGCAGCCTTCACCGCCCGCGACCCGCCCGTCGCCACAGATCGGGGTGCACACGGACGGCATGCCCGTGCACATGAACCCGGCCTGGACCGCGCATGTGGCCGAGCAGCCGTCCATCCCCATGGTGTTGCCGTCGTCGCACATCTCGGGCGCGATGATCATGCCGTCGCCGCACTCCGGGCTGCACATGGAGGGCGTGCCAGCGCAGACGTACCCCGTCTCGATCGTGCACGTGGCGGAGCAGCCGTCGCCGGCGTCGAGAGCGCCGTCGTCACACTCCTCGGCGCCCGCCGGGACCCCGTCACCGCAGGTGGTACTGCACGTGGAGGGCATGCCCGAACACATGAAGCCCGTCTCGACCGCGCAGGCGGCCGAGCAGCCGTCGCCGTCGACGTTCGCGCCGTCGTCGCACTCCTCGCCGGCGTCGACGACTCCGTCGCCGCAGTTCTCCATGCACACCGAAGGCATCATCGAGTTGTCGCAGGAGAAGCCCATCTCGATGGTCGCGCAGTCAGCCGCGCAGCCGTCGCCGGCGTCGGTGTTGCCGTCGTCGCAGGCCTCGGTCTCTTCACAGAACATGCTGTCGCCGCACACCGCCGCGACACCCACATCGGTGCAGTCGGCGTTGCAGGTTCCGCAGGCATCGGTGAACCCGTCGTCGCAGGCCTCGCTCCCGACCATCATGCCGTCGCCGCAGATCTCGGCGCACGCGCCACCCGTCTCGGGGCAGTCCCAGCCGGTCTCCTCGGTGCACGAGTCCGTGCAGCCGTCGCCCGAGTCCATGTTCCCGTCGTCGCAGACCTCGTCACCGTCGACCGTTCCGTCGCCGCAGAAGGGCCCAGCGTCGGTGCCCGTGTCCGGGCCTCCGTCGTCGGGCACGCCCGTGTCGCGGCCGGAGTCGACGTCGGCGTCCATGGGGCTCTCGCCGCCGTCGAGGCGGTCGCGGTCGAAGCTCACGACGAGCTGACAGCCGGCGAGCGCCAGGGACGCGACGACGGCGATGAGGGCTCGAATCTCGCTCTTGTGGGTCACGGGATTCTCCTAGAAGCGAAGCTGCGCGGCGACGCCGCCGGACTGGCCGCCCGGATGCGCGGCGACCCAAGGGGACACGTTCAGGTCGAGGTCGGCGGAGTCGGACTCCGAGGAGTCCCCGCCCGAGCGCTCGACGATGTAGAGGACGATCGAGGTGATGGCCATGGCCGCCGCGACGCCGAAGCTGATGTCCGCGACCAGGGCAAACGCCTCGCCGCGATCGGCGGTGTCGGCCTGGGGGTCGCTGTCGTAGGAGCTCTGCTCACTCAGCGCGAGGAAGCCGAAGACGGTCCCGCTGATGAGCCCGGCCGCCGCGATGCCCGCGGTGGCCCAGACGCCCGCGGACGGATCGGCCGAGCCGCCCCCGCCGCCGTCTCCGCCGCCGCTCTCCGCGCCCTCGCCGTCGCCGCCGGTGGTGCCGAACGCGTCCGCGCCGTCACCGGTCGCCTGGGTGAGGTTCATCTCGAGCCGGACGCGCGTGGCCGCCTGGGCCGCGAAGGTCTGGCTCGCCTCCTCGTAGCCCTGGAGCCGGAGCGCGACGGTGTGCTCGCCCGCGGTCATCGCCACGTCCGCGGGGGTGACCTGACCGCTGTCGGTCCCGTCGACGATGATCGCCGCCCCGGGCGGAGTGCTGGCCACCATCACCGTGGCGGGCCGGCTCTCGAGATCACGGATGCGCCCCTCGACCTCGGCGCGGTCCGCCCCGTTGGGCGCCTCCGCGAGGTAGCGACGAAGCGTCTCGAGCGAGCCGGGGATGTTCCCCTGCTGCTCCTGCGCCGCGGCGATCGCCTTCAAGACGACCGGGTTCGGCACCGCCTGGTACGCAGCGCGGAAGGACGCCTCGGCCTGGGCGTACTGCCCCGACTCGAAGAGCGCTTGCGCTTCTCCATACAGCTGCCGCGCGCGCTGGCGCTGATCCTGGGTCTGCGCCGCGCCCGTGGCGACGATCCCCACCCAAACCATGATTGCGAGACCAATGGTCCCGCCAAGCGATCGGAGAGCCCGCATTCTCACTCCCTGTAGTGGAAAGCTCCGCCGCCACCCTAGGCGGTCATGACCTTTTTCGTCAACTGACGGATCCGGGTGAGGGGCCGCTTTCGGCGCCCTCGGACGGGGTCGCCGGCCACGCCGCGCGCACGTGCGCCTCGGCCTGCTCGAGGGGACGTCGCAGTCCTGCGGCCGTGCCCTCGACCCTGAGCATCTGCGCATCCAGCACCCGGACGAGCTGCGCGCGCTGGGTCTCGAACTGCTCGTTGTGGGCGTCGAGCTCCCCGGCCAGCTCCGCCCGCTGGCTCTCGAGCTCGTCGCAGCGCTGGCCCGCCCCCGACAGCTCTTCGTCGACCGCGGCCAGCTCCCAGAGCAGCGCGTCGGCCTCCCCCTCGCTGCCCTCCCCACGCCGGAGCTTCATGCGGGCCGCCTCGCGACGGGCCCGCAGGCTGTTGCGGCGCATGACCAGGGCCTCGAAGACCCCGCGCTCGGCCGACAGCCGCCCCGCCACCTGATCCAGCGCGCGACCGAGGGTGCCGCGGAAGTCGCGGGCCCGCTCGTTCAGCGCCTCGACCGCCTCCTGATACGCCTGCGCGCTCGCGACCGCCTCCTCGAGCTCCTCGAGCGTGCGCGCCGCGAAGGCCATCGCGTGGGCGATCTCCGGCGGCGACTCCTCCAGCGCGTCCAGGTGCTGCGCGATGGCGTCGTAGCGCTGCCGCCAGCGCGTCGCGCCGAGCAGGCCGAAGCGGTTCCGGACGAGGGGCGTGGGCGTCTCGGGATCGGCCTGCACCGCCTCGATCGCGGCTGGCGCGATCGGCCCGTCCAGCGCCGGCGACTCGGGGATGGCGAGGCCCGCCGGCGACCCGCCCTTCTCCAGCGACGGATCCTCCAACGAGAGATCCTCCCGCGGGATGCCCTCCGCGATCGTGTCGCGCGAGCCAGGCAGAGGGACGCCGTACGGGGTCGTGCCCGGTCGAGGCTCGCCGAGGGCCTGCGCGATGCCGTCGAAGAGCCGCCGCTGATCGCCGTCGACGCTGGTGTCCAGGTGGACGTCCGAGCCCTCGCGCCCCCGGGGCCGCGCGTGCGTGCCCGACTTCTCGTCGAGCCCACCCCAGCTCGAGTCCGGCCCGAGCCGCTCACGGACCGCGCGCAGCTCGGCGTTGAAGTGGAACGCGTCACGGAAGCGCTCGTCCGGGTCCTTCGCGAGGCAGCGCAGGATGAACACCTCCATCGCGGGGTGGACGTCGGCGTGCCGCACGCTGGGCTTCACCGGCGCCTCGGTCACGTGCTTGACCAGCAGATCGCCCGGGTACTCGTAGTCGAAGGGCAGCGCGCCCGTGACCATCTCGTAGAGGATGCACCCCATCGAGTAGATGTCGGCGCGTCCGTCGATGTCGGTGGACTGGATGTACTCGGGCGCGATGTAGCCGGGCGTGCCGAAGATCTGCTGGCTCCCGGTCAGCGACGGCGCGTCTAGTATTTTTGCGATCCCGAAGTCGAGCAGCTTGACGTAGTCGCGGCGATCGCGGCGCTGCACGATCAGGATGTTCTCGGGCTTGAGGTCCCGATGGATCACGTTCATCTGGTGGGCGCGGCTCAGCGCGTTGCCGCACTGCTCGGCGATGTCGAGCGCCCGGAGGGGGATGAAGGGGCCGTCGGCGAGCAGCTTCAGGAGCGGCTCGCCCGGGACGTACTCCATGACGAGGTAGACGAGCCCGTCCTCGGTCTCGCCGAAGTCGCTGATCTCGACGATGTTCTCGTGGTTGATGCGATTGACCGCGCGCGCCTCGCGCAGGAAGCGGTCGCGCTGCACCGGGTCGCGCGCCAGGTCACGGCGCAGCGTCTTGATCGCCATCAGCCGATCGATGAGGACGTGGCGCGCGAGATAGACGCTGCTCATCCCGCCCGAGCCGAGCCGCTGGATGAGCCGGAAGCGCCCGCCGACCGTCTTGCCGATCAACGGATCGAGCACGGTCCGGAGGGGCGTAGCGTCCTTCGGGCACTGATCCGCGTCGTCCGGATAGAGCTCGGAGCAGCGCGGGCAGACCTTCATCGCCGGGGGATCGTATACGTGCGGTGCGCGCGCGGAAACACGCGCGGGTCAGATGGCGCGGATTGTGTGCGTCAGGCGCCCGAATCGACCGGTCCAGCGTCGTCCGGCCCGGCATCGATCGGCCCCGCGTCGGCCGGTCCGGCGTCGGCCGGCCCCGCGTCCACGCCCGAGTCGGTCGGGCCCGCGTCCTCGTCGGGTCCGCCGTCTTCTTCCGGCCCGGCGTCCGAGGGTCCCGCGTCGTCCAGCGCCGCGTCGGTCCCTGGACCCGCGTCCGTGGGCGACACGCCGGTGCAGGCGGTCTGGCAGATCCCGCGCTGGTCCCCGGACAGGTTCGGCGGACAGCAGGTGAGGCCCTCGCCGCACTCCAGCGTGTCCTGACAGACCTCTCCCTCCTGCTGCTTGCAGCCCACCGCGCACAGCGTGAGCGCGGCGAAGATCAGAGCAGAGCGGATCGGGTTCGCGGTCTGAAGCAAGGGGATACCTCCGAGGGAGGCGGAGGATAGCCGAGGAGCCTCACGGGGCAACCGGGGGATCGTAGGCGCATCGAAAACCGAGATCACTGCGGCTCTCGCTCGTCGGGAGCCAGACCCGGTGGGTGACGCGCATCAGCTCGGGGGGGTGCGCCCAGCTGCCGCCCCGGACGACCCGATAGACGTCCGGGTCGGCGCCGAGCCCGACGTCGTCGTCGGTCGGCGCGCTGGCCGTCCACTCCCAGGCGTTGCCCGCCATGTCGAGCACGCCGTAGCTGCTCGCGCCGTCCGGGAAGCTGCCCACCGGCGAGGCCAGCGCCCAGCCGTCTTCGGCGTCGGGACCCCGCGGCGAGCGGCCGTGGTTGGCGAGCCGCGAGTTGTAGTGCCGCCCCCACGGGAATCGGTGGCGGGCGGTGCCCCGCGCCGCCCGCTCCCACTCGGCCTCGGTCGGGAGCCGGCCTCCTCGCCACGCGCAGAAGGCCATCGCCTCGGGGTGGGTGATGCCCGTGACGGGCATGTCGGCCGCGGCCAGCCGCGCGTCCTCGTCCGGGATCCGGCTGGGAGCGCAGCGCCCCGCGATCACGCAGGCGCGCCACTGGCGGTGCGTGACCTCGGTCCGATCGAGGCCGTAGGCCGGCGTCCAGACCCAGCGGCGCGGCGACTCCTGGATGAAGCGGCGGGGCGAGCACGCTCCGTCGGTCTCCGGCACGAGCGAGCGGATCGGCACCGGGCGCGAGCGCGCGCAGAGCTCCACGCCGTAGGCGATCTCCCCGTCGCTCGCGCCCATCACGAAGCGGCCGGGCTCGATCCAGACCACGGGCGAGGCCTCGAGCGTCACGCGCGCCTCTCGCGCCTGCGGGAGGATCCCGAGGCCCACCGCGCCGAGCGCGAACGCGAGCAGTGCGCGCATCATGCCCCCGTGTAACGCCTGCGCCGACGGGGCGAAAGTCTCATGCCGCGAGGCGACGGCCGCGCGCGAGGAGCAGCGCCGCGATCAGGCCCACGAGCGCCGCGAGCTGGGAGGTGGAGACGCCCGCCCACACCCCGCGGATGGCGTCGCCGCGGAAGACCTCGACGCCGAGTCGAAGCGCACAGTAGCCCCCGAGGTAGAGCGCGGCGCGGCGCCCGGAGCCGGGCCGCATCGGCGCCCACAGCGCGAAGACGAGCGCGAGGGCGAGCAGGCCGAGCGCTTCGTAGATCGGCGCGGGGTGGCGCAGGACCGGTGGGTGCGCGCCCGGCGCGAAGGGGTGGGTGTAGCGGACGGCCCACGCGCCCTCGAACGGTCGGCCGTAGCAGCAGCCGCCGAAGAAGCAGCCCAGCCGGCCGAGCGCGTGCCCGATCCCGAGCGCGGGGAGCGAGCGCTCGAGCACGCGCAGCACGTCGAGCCCGAGCCAGCGCCCCGCGGCCAGCATGGCGAGAACGCCTCCAGGCACCGCGCCGAAGAAGACGATGCCCGAGAACGAAGGCGCGCCGGTGCGGACCCACTCCACCGCGAGGTGCAGGAGCCAGGCGCCGAGGAACCCGCCGCCGACCGTGCACGCGAGCGCGGCCATCGTCAGCCCGACGTCCTGCCGGTCCCGCGCCGCCGCGCGCACCACCAGCGCGCCGGAGACGAAGAGCGCGAGCGCCACGAAGGCGCCGTAGGTCCCGATCGGGCGCGAGACGCCGTAGAGCTCGAGCTCGCCGAGGAACGGGTGCACGCGACGAGGCTACCGCGCCGCGCACGCCGCGGTACTACACCGCGGCCTTGACCTGCGCTTCCGCTTCGGCCGCGGCGACGCGGGAGTCGAGGTGGCGGCTGACCTCCTCGATGAGCTGCTCTTTCACCACCGGCTTCAAGAGGCAGGCGTCGGCGCCCAGCTCGCGCAGGTGCGCCCAGTCCTGGGCCGAGCCGCGACCGGTGACCGCGATGACCGGCAGGCGCGCCCGGTCGGCGCGGTTGCGGAGGGCGGCGGTCAGCTCCTTGCCGTCGAGCTGCGGCATGTCGAGGTCGACCAGGATCACGTCGGGCAGCTGATCCTGGGCCGCCCGCAAGGCCGCCACCGGGTCCGTCCAGCGCACCGTGCGCACGGGCAACGCCCGCTCGAGCATCAGCCCGAGCAGCTCGGCGTGATCGGCGTCGTCGTCGACCACCCAGATGAGACGGCGCGGCGTCGCGGCGAGCGTGAACGCCTCCGCGAAGCTGAGCGCGTCCGGCCAGCGATCTTTGGGGAGCTTCGCCATGCCGCGCAGCACCACGCGGTCGAGCTCCATGGGGAGCGTGAGGATGGTGCGGCTGGGAGCGGGGGGCGGGCTCTCGAGGTGCTGGCGCAGGATCTCCTCGCGGCTGCTGCCGCGGAACGGGCGCGCGCCCGTCAGCATCTGGTGGGCGACCACGGTCAACGCGTAGACGTCCTGGGAGCGCTGGGCCTCGGCCGGGAGCGCGTCGCCCCGAATGCGCTCGGGCGCCATGTAGCCCGGCGTGCCGCGGACGATCTCCGCGTCGATGGCGCCGAGGCGGTGGCTCAGGCCGAGATCGGTCAGGCTCGCGCGGCCGTTCTCGTCCAGCAGGACGTTCGCGGGCTTGACGTCGCCGTGCACGCGGCCGGCGCGGTGGAGCACGTCCAGACCCGCCGCCATGTCATGCACGATCTGCGCGGCGCGCACGGGTGGCACCGGCTGATGCTCGAGGATGTATCGCTCGAGGCTCGGCCCGCCGACGAGCTTCATGACGAGGAAGCTGCGGCCGTCTTCATGGCCGAACGCGTAGACCGGCACGATGCGCGGGTCGTCGAGCTCCGCCATGGCGCGCGCCTCGTCGAGGAAGGCGTCGCGGAACTGCCGGTGCTTGGTCAGCTCGGCGTGGGCGACCTTGAGAGCGACGCGGCGCTCGAGCTTGGCGTCCCAGGCGTCGTAGACCGAGCCCATCCCTCCGCGGCCCAGCAGCCCGCGGATTTCGTAGCCGCCGAGGTGATCGCCGACGTTGAGCTCGTTTTCTCTCATGATGCTCGCCCTCGACGTAGACGCATCCTCGCGGGAGGCCAGCGACATCGCGACACGCATGGCAGCTCGCCACGTGGGCGAGTTCCCCCGGCGCCCGCGAGAGCCTTGGCGCGGGTTATGCGTTCCATCACTGCGGGTCGACCGCGGCGGACCGCGGTTGGGCTCGAGGAGACTCGGGGGAGGCTCGGGGGAGGGAGGTGTCGATGACGATGAAGAAGTGGTCTTGGATTTTCGGAGCCCTGGCGGTGCTCTCGGCCGTGTTGTGGCTCGCGCGCATCGTGCCCGACGAGGGCGTGCGTGCGGTCCAGCTGAGCTTCTTCGCCTTCGTGACTCTCGCCCCGCTCGGTGTGCTGCACCGGGCGTGGGTGCGCGGTCCCTACGGGGGTGGAGGCGGCGGGAACTGATCGGGCGCGGCCGGCTGCGGATCCGACGGTGGCGCCGCCGGGTCCGCGGCGGTCGGATCGATCGCCGGATCGATCGTCGGCGCCGGACTCGTGGGCGCCGGGTTCGTGGGCGCCGGGGCTGGCGCCGGGATGGGGCCGGGACCGAGCCCCGGGCTGCCGGTCGTGCCCGCGTCGACCATCCAGAACGGGGTCCCGCTCGGCGAGCTCGAGCGTGGGGACAGCGACGCAGCCGAGCAGACGCTGTTGCAGAGCCCGCAGACGAGCGCGACGAAGAACGCGGGGAAGAACGCCACCACGGAGACCACCAGACCGGCCGTCGGGAGGCCCGTCTCGGTCCCGTCGGTCCGCGCGCGCGACAGGCTCACCCCACCGAGCACGATGCCGAGCAGCGCGCAGACCGGGGCGCCGAAGGAGAAGAGCGATCCGACGAAGGGGATCGGCGTCAGCAAGAACCCGGCGAAGGTGAAGATGAGCGCCAGCACCCCCAGCGCGATGGACGCGATCCCCATGGAGCGCCAGGGTCCTTCCCTCGCCTCCTGGCGTCAAGCCGCGCTCTGGCGCATACCACCCGACCCCCGCCATGTCTGAATCAGAGTCCGAAGCAGAGCCCCGCGCCGGTCGCGTCGCGATCGTCGGCCGACCGAACGTCGGCAAGAGCACGCTCCTCAACGCGCTGCTCGGCCAGAAGCTCGCGATCACGACGCCGCGGCCGGGCACCACGCGCGCCTGCCTCCTGGGCGTGCACTGGTCCGACGACCCGCCGACCCAGATCGCCTTCGTCGACACGCCGGGCCTCGAGCGGCCGCGCTCGGTGCTGGGCCGGGTCCTCGTGGAGGAGGCCCAGGGGGCGCTCGAGGGGGCCGACGCCATCCTCGTCCTCGTGGACGCCACGCACCGCGGGCCGGGCGACGACCCGCTGCCCGAGGAGGACGTCGCCATCGTCGAGCAGGCCAAGGAGATCGGCCGGCCGATCGTGCTCGGCCTGAACAAGGTCGACAAGGTCAAGGACAAGGGCCGCCTGCTCCCCAAGCTCGCCGCGTGGTCGGAGCGCTTCGACTTCGCCTCCATCGTGCCGATCTCGGCGCTGCGAGAGGACAACCTCGCGCCGCTGCTGAAGGAGCTCCGCGCGCTGCTGCCCGAGGGCCTGCTCTACGCGCCCGACATGCTGACCGACCGGCCGGAGCGCTTCTTCGCGGCCGAGCTGGTGCGCGAGTCGATCATCGTCAAGACGCGGCAGGAGATCCCGTACTCGGTCGCGGTGCAGGTCGACGAGTACAGCGAGGACGGGAACCTCGTGCGGATCGGCGCCACCATCTTCGTCGACCGGAAGACCCACAAGGGCATCCTGATCGGCAAGGGCGGTCAGATGCTCAAGGACATCGGCACCCGGGCGCGCCTCGCGATGGAGGACCACCTGCAGCGCAAGGTCTTCCTGCAGCTCTTCGTCCGCGTCGAGGAGGGCTGGACGCGAGACCCGCAGAAGGTCCGCACGCTCACCAAGGAAGCCGACTGACATGGCCAAGCAGCGCACGGCCGGGCACAAAGGCGGGGCGGACAAGAAGAAGCCGCAGCCGCTGCCGGGCAACGCGCTCGGCGCGCTCCCCGTGGTCGCGATCGTGGGGCGGCCCAACGTCGGCAAGAGCACGCTCTTCAACCGGCTGATCGGGCAGCGCCTCGCCATCGTCGAGGACGTGCCGGGCGTCACGCGCGACCGCCACTACGCGGACGCGTTCCTGCTGGGGCGCGACTGCGTCATCGTCGACACCGGCGGCTTCGATCCCGAGAGCGACGACCCGATGAAGGAGGGCATCGCCCGGCACGTGCGCATGGCGCTCGCCGAGGCCGACGTGGTGGTCGCGGTGCTCGACGCCACCGCCGCGCCGATGCCCGCCGACCGCGAGGCGATCCGGCTGCTGCGTGAGGCGGACAAGCCCGTCATCTACATCGCCAACAAGGCCGATTCTCCGTCCCGCGAGCAGGAGGCCATGGCGCTGTACGAGCTCGGCATGGAGCAGCTCCTGCTGGTCAGCGCCCAGCACGCGCTCGGGCTGGGCGAGCTCGAAGAGGCCATCGTCAACGCGCTGCCGCCCATCGTGGAGGCGCCCGAGGTCGAGCATCAGGGCGTGCCGCGGCTCGCCATCGTCGGCCGGCCCAACGCGGGCAAGTCGTCGCTGACCAACCGCCTCCTCGGCGAGGAGCGGCAGCTGGTCGACGACCGCCCCGGCACCACCATCGACACCATCGACACCCTGGTCGAGGTCTCGGGCGAGCCGATCGTGCTGATCGACACGGCCGGCATCCGGCGCAAGCGCGCGGTCCGCAAGGAGCGCGGCGTCGAGGGCCTGAGCGTGATGAAGGCCATCCGCGCCATGGAGCGGAGCGACGCGGTGGTGCTGATGATCGACGCGTTCGACGGCGTCGCCGAGCAGGACGCGCGCCTGTGCGGGCTCGCGATCGAGCGCGGGCGCGCCCTCGTCATCGGGCTCAACAAGATGGACCTGATGAACGCGGAGGAGCGCAAGAAGGCGATCCAGCGGACGCGCGAGATCCTGTCGTTCGCGCCCTGGGCGCCGATCGTTCCCGTCTCGGCCAAGACGGGCCGGGGCACGCGCAAGCTCATCGGCGCGGTGCGCGACGCGCTCGTCGAGCACCAGAAGCGCATCGGCACCGCGCAGATCAACCGGTTCTTCGAGGAGGTGCTCGAGCACCACCCGCCGCCCGTTCACAAGAACAAGGCGGTGCGGCTCTTCTACGTGACCCAGGCGTCGGCGCAGCCGCCCACCTTCATCGCGGTGACGAACGAGCCGCAGGCGGTGCACTTCAGCTACCAGCGCTACGTGGTCAACGCGATCCGCAAGCGCTTCGGGTTCGAGGGCACGCCGGTCCGCGTCTTCTATCGCCGCCGCAAGCGGCGCGAGAAGACGTAGACGAAAAAGAGAAAAGGGAGGCGCCCGTCTGGGAGCCTCCCCTTCCTCCGTACGGCTGCGGTCTCTCAGTCCTGCGCGGAGCAGCTGTCGGGGACGTCCGCGCTCATCGCGGTGAGCGACGCGCGCCATCCATCGATGGCGCTCTGGCAGGCCGCCTCGGCCGCCGCGCCTTGCAGGTTCTGCACGCCAGCGCAGGCCGTCTCCGCCGACACCGCGCCCGGCGTCGCGGCGTTGGACGCCTCGACGAACGCGGTGCAGCAAGCGCGGGCGCGGGAGCAGGCGTCGTCGCCGCCCTCCGCGGCCTCGTCGGCCATCTCCTCGGCCGCCTCGGCCATCTCTTCGGCCTCTTCGGCCAGCTCCTCGGCCGCCTCCTCAGCCTCCGGGGGCGCCTCGGTGCTCGGCGTCTCGGTGCTCTCCGCCTCTTCTTCGCAGGCGGTGACGAACCCGAGCATGGCGATCATCGCGATCACGGTGGTCCAGTGCGTGAGCTTCATCGTCTCGTTTCCCTTCCGCGCCACGGGACGGAGGTGCTGCGAACGCGCCCCCCAGCGCTGTCGATCGGAGCCTGCCACGCGAATTGTCAACGAAACGTAATACCTCGTACTCTTTCGTAGATTCGTCCTCAAACGCAGTCCTCAGCATGAGGACATCAGACGTTGCGTGAGGCGCTTCGGGGTCTCCATTCGAGGCATGACGATCACCGTCGCGGGTGTCTCGATCACGCATCCCGAGCGGGTCCTCTTCCCCGCGCAGGGGCTGACGAAGGGCGACCTGGCCGCGCACTTCGAGCGGGTGGCGCCCCACATGCTGCCGCACGTCGAGCGGCGCCCCCTCGCGCTGGTACGCTGCCCGCGCGGCGCGGACAACGCGTGTTTCTTCCAGAAGCACCCGCAGGGCTCCGAGCCCGAGGGCGTGCTCGGCGTCGAGGTGCCCGAGGGAGGCGGGCGCGCGACGCACTTCGCGGTCGAGGGCGCGCGGGGTCTCGTCGGGATGGCGCAGCTGGGTGTGCTCGAGGTGCACGTGTGGGGCAGCCGCGTCGACGCGGTGGAGCGGCCCGACCGGTTGGTCTTCGACCTCGACCCGGACGAGGCGCTCTCCTTCGACGCGGTGAAGGACGCCGCGAAGGCGCTGAGGCGGCGCTGCGAGGACGACGGCCTGCGCCCGTTCGTGATGACGACGGGGGGCAAGGGGCTGCACGTGGTGGCGCCGCTGGAGCCGCGCGCGTCCTTCGATGACGCCCGGGCCTACGCGCGCGAGGTCGCGGAGGCGCTGGTCGCCGACGCGCCGGAGCGCTTCGTCGCCACCGCGAGCAAGGAGGCGCGCGCCGGGAAGATCTACATCGACACCCTCCGCAACGGGCTCGGCGCGACGGCCATCGCGCCCTACTCCACCCGCGCGCGACGAGGCGCGCCGGTCGCGACGCCCCTCCGCTGGGACGAGCTGTCGCGGGTCGAGGGCGGAGACGCGTACGACGCGCGCACCATCGCGAGGCGCCTGGCCGCGCTCGGCTCCGACCCGTGGGAAGGATACGCCGACGCGCGCCGGCGGCTGCCCTGACTACGGGGCGCCGACCCCGACGCACATGCCGCTGTCCGGCTCGATGCACGAGCCGCCATCGCAACACCCGCTGCAGCACTCGACGCTGTCCATGCAGAACTCGCTCAGGAGCGCGCACGCGCTGCCGTCGCCCCCGTCGAACCCGGCGTCGATGGGATCGCAGATGCCCACGTTGCAGGTCTCGTCCATCGCGCAGCACATGCCGTCGCAGCACGTCTGGCCCGTCAGGCAGCAGGTGCCTCCGCCCGCGAAGTCGGAGCAGAAGAACTCCCCGGAGCCGCAGGAGCCGCCGTCGACGCCGCCGTCGTCGGGCACACACACGCCGGCCCCCATGCACACGTCGCCGCTCGGGCAGCAGATCCCGTCACAGCACGTCTCGATCGCCGTACAGCACGCGCTCCCCGCCGCACCCGAGCACGAGGTCGAGCCGCCGGGGCACGAGACGCCACCGTCGGTGCCCGCGTCCGGGAAGTCGCAGAACGATCCTCCCACGCACACCTGACCCATATCGCAGCAACTCGAATTGCAGCAGACACCGTCGCAACAGTCCGCCGCCCGACCACAGGAGGCCATCGGGCCGCCGCACGTTCCTCCGTCGGTCCCGCCTCCCGCGTCCATGCCGCAGGGCGTGCCGCGGCACATCATGGCCGCGCATCGGTCCGAGCAGGTGGTGGGATCCCCGTCGTCGCAGGTCGCGCCGTCGTTCGGTACGAACCCGCAGCTCCCCGCCGTGCAGGACCGGCTCCGGCAGGGGGAGCCCGAGCTCGGGCACATCCTGCCGCAAGCGCCGCAGTTCAAGACATCGTCGCTCACGCTCTGCTCGCAGCCGTTGCCGACCGCGCCGAGGTCCGCGTCGCAGTCGTCGAAGTTCTCGTCACAGGCATATCGACAGGCGCCGCCTTCGCACGCCGCGGAGGCGTTGGGCGGGCTCCCGCACGCTTCGCCGCAGGCGCCGCAGTGCCCCTCGTCCGTGGCGAGATCCACGCAGCTGCCGTCGCACTCGACGGTGCCGCCGGTGCACTCGGAGACGCAGCTCGCGGTGCCGCCGCTCGCCTGACAGAGCTGGCCGCTCGGACACGCGTTGCCGCAACCGCCGCAGTGACTCCGACTCGACACCTGCGTCTCGCAGCCGGGATCCGGCGTGCAGTCGAGCCAACCGGTCTCGCAGGTCCGCTCGCAGCGCGCGTCCACGCACTCGCTCGTGGCGTTCGGCGCGTCGCAGCTGTTGCCGCAACCGCCGCAGTGGCGTGCATCGGTCCTGAACGCGGTGCCCTCGTCGACGCGACCGTCGCAGTCGTCGTCGCTCCGGTTGCACACCTCGTCGCCCGGATCGGTGCAGGTGGGGCGCCCCGCGTCGGGCAGGCCCGCGTCGGGATCGAAGCGGGTGCCGCCGCCCTCCGCGCTCTCACATCGACCGTTCCGACACGTCTGATCGAGGCTCTCGTCGCAGAGCTCGCCGATGCACGAGTCCTGGAGCAGCACGTAGATGTAGAGGACCTCGCCCTCGACGTAGCTGCTCGTGACGCGGGCGCGCGCGATGGCCGCGCCGCCGGCGTCCAGGTTCCCGGGGTCGAACTCGCCCGCGTACGCGGTGGCTTCCACCCGGAAGATCCGGGCCGCGTCATCTTCGCGAGGACGCAGCGCGACGTTCCAGGGGTAGCGGTCGGCGACCTCCTCGAGGAAGACCTCGTCGTCGAAGCGCGTCTCGGCGGGACCGCGACCCCAGATGCGAATCCAGGTCGAGCGGGAGAGGTTCGCGACGCCCGGCTCGGCGTCGACGGTGACGATCACCTGGGTCAGCTCCCGGCGCGCGCACGACGTGAGAAGGAGCAGCGCGCCGAGCGCGAACGAGACGGTGCGCGCCATCAGAACCTCACCTGCAACCCAACGGTGGGCGCCTCGACGAGCGTGGAATGTACGGCGCCGCTGTCGCCGCGGATCACCTCTGCCTGTCCAGGATCCGAGGCCAGGACCGCGACCGCGATCCCGACGCCGGCGCCGACCACGAGCACCCCGACGAGCGTCCAGAACCACCACTGCTCCTCGACGCCCCCGCCGTCCGCGGGGATCGGATCGGTGACAGCGTCGCCCGCGGCCGCCTCGGCTGCCGCGAGCTCCTCCGCGGTGGGCGGAGGCGCGTCGAGGGCCACGCTCGCGCGGCCGCCTTCGGTCACCGTGACCTCGCGGGTCACGAGCGCGGGCCCACTCCGATGCAGGGTGACGGTGTGCACGCCCGGATCCGCGGGCTGAGCCACGCCCAGCAGGGCGTCGGGGACGTCGTGGCCGTCGAGCCGGACGGTCACCCCGGCGCGCGCGCCCGCGACCTCGATGCGCAGGCGGCCGAGCCGCGGGGTCACGAGCGCGAGCCGCTCGGAGGCGATGCGGTGAGGCGGCGAGCCCTCCTCCGCCTCTCGCTGCACGCGCCGCAGGTGCTCGCTCGCCTCCACCAGGCGCCCCAGCTCGCTCAGCGCGAGGGCCAGGTTCACGCGGACGACGACGGAGTCGCGCAGCTCCAGAGACCGCGACAGCCGGTCGGCGGCGGTCGGGTAGTCCGCCGCGTCCACCGCGTCCATGCCCTGCTCGAAGAGCGCGCGCGCGGCGGCGGTGGTCGCCTCGTCATCCTGCGCCGACGCGGGCCGGGCCCACACCGTCGCGAAGACGAGGAGGGTCGCGAACGCGATTTCCCCCAGCTTCTGCATCCAAGCCATCTCAGGCGCTATGCTTCGAAGCATACATGGCCTCCGTTGGACCTGGAACCGTCGTCGGCGGGAAGTACGAGCTCGTCGAGCCCATCGGGCAGGGCGGCATGGCGAGCGTATGGCGCGCGAGGCACACGACCCTCGAGAGCCCCGTGGCCGTGAAGTTCCTCGAGACGTACGGCACGGCGCGCGAGAAGATGGCCAAGCGCTTCCTCCGCGAAGCGAAGCTCGCCGCGCACCTCAAGCACCGGAACGTCGTGCACATCCTCGACTACGGGATGCTCGACGACGGCCAGCCCTTCATGATCATGGAGCTGCTGCGCGGGAAGTCGCTCGGCGACCTGATCGAAGGAGACACGCCGCCCACGCCGCTCGAGATCCTCGAGATCATGGCGCAGGTACTCGGTGGGCTGGCGGCGGTGCACGACGAGGGGATCGTCCACCGGGACGTGAAGCCGGACAACATCTTCATGGTGAAGGACGCCGACGGCACCTATCCGAAGCTGCTCGACTTCGGCATCAGCCGGGACACCGAAGGCACCAGCGGCGACACGCGCATGACGAACACGGGCGCGGTGGTCGGCACCCCGCTCTACATGTCGCCCGAGCAGGCGCGCGGCATGACGGACCTCGATCGGCGCACCGACATCTGGTCGGTCGGCATGATCCTCTACGAGGCGCTGGCGGGCGAGCTGCCGTTCGAGTCGCCGCACATGGGCGACGTGCTCATCAAGGTGGCCACGGAGGACGTCCCGCCGCTCGGGGTGGCGCGCCCGGATCTGCCCAGGTCGGTCGTCGAGGCGGTGATGAAGTCGCTCGAGAAGGACCGCGCCGCGCGCTTCGACACCGCTCGGGAGATGCGCGAGGCCCTCCTCGAGGGCGCGGACGAGGTCGCGCGCGGCATGATCTCACCGAGCCGATCGCGCCCGAGCCGGCGCCTTCCGTCCCAGCGCTTCGACACGGCGTCGGCGTGGGAGGAGGGCGCCACCGAGGTCGACCCCTCCGCCCTCGCGACACCGTCCGTCGAGCTCGACGAGCCTCCGGCGCCGCCGCCCCAGCAGACTCGCAAGTGGCCTTTCGCCGTCGCGGGCGGGCTGCTGGGTCTCGTCCTGCTCTCGGTGCTGGCCGTCTACGGGCTCGGGCTCGAGGTGCGCTTCCAGTCCGCGGCGGCCGACGGAGACCTGGCTGACGGAGACCTGGCCGACGGAGACCTGGCGGTGGAGGTGGCCGCGCCTCCCGCCGCGGAAGCGGAGGCCCCCGTCGAGGCCGCGCGGCCCGATGCGCCGCCCGATGAGGCAGACGAGGAAGAGGCGGCCGAAGCGGGCGAAGCCGAGGAGGCGACCGAGCTCGCGCAGGCGGCCGCCCTCGAGGAGGAGCCTGCAGAAGCCCCGGACGAAGAGCAGGTCGACTCGCCAGAGGAGAGCGCCGCCGCGTCTGCCGGATCCGAAGGCCGGCGCGCCGCGAGGAGGGGGCGCGGGCGAGCGGCGCGCGGGACCGCGGCCCAGCGCACCGCGCCGCGGCCCGACTCCACCGAGACCGCGCCGCGACGTGAGACGCGCGAAGAGCCGCCCCCCACCCAGCGTGGCGGGCGCGGACGCGGCTTCCTGCGCGATCTGGACTACTGACGGAACGCGAAGAGGCAGGAGCGCGCGCCGTCCGTCGAATCGGAGCGGCCCGCGACGCCCGCCTCTCTCGTGTCAGGTCGCGAGGCTCAGTCGCCAGGACCCGCGGGCATCGGCCCCGGCGTCCCGCCCTCGCGCGGCGCGGGGGTCGGAGGCATGCCGTCGCGGCCGTCGTCGCTCGGCGGGCGCGGGCCGGCGAGCGGCGGCACGGGCACCTCGGTCACGTCCATGCGGTCCATCCGCGGGCTGCGGTGGTAGTCCTCCGCGGTGCAACAGTCGGGGCAGCTCTCGGGCACGCACTCCATCGTGTTGTGGCAACACACGTAGCCGTCCGCGCAGACGTCGTCGCTCTCGTTCTGGCAGCGCATGGGCAAGCGCTCGTTGAACGATCCGTAGGGCACGTCACCGACCTCGGTCCGGTCGTCGTCGCGACCGGGGATGTCGTTGCGCGCGCCGGCGTCGACGCCCGCGTCATAGATGAAGATGGGCGGCACCTCGCCGAAGGGGTCGAGCCCGTCGGCGAGCCTGTCGTCGAGCGGCGCGGCGCTCGCGCCCGTCTCCGCGGCGCATCCGGCGAGCGCGACGCACGCAAACAAACTTACAATCACTCGGCTCATGGGGTGTGGGATGGTCATCTCCTCTCCTTCGAGCCGGGAGGCTGCATGGAGCGATCCAGACTCCGTCTCGGGGGCGTGCCGATGGAGACGTGGCGAGACGGGACACCGGCGTGGCGACGGGTCACGTCACACCTCGGGGCGGCGCACCCACGGAGCGGACGGCGCGCGGCCGCTCCATACGGGACCGCGAGAATGACCGTGTCAGATCCCCTCGCCCGAGGCGGAGGCGCACGGGGTGTGCATGCGACGCGTACGGCCACAGTCCTTGGCACGCACCTTCCAGACAGGTCGCTTCGATGAATGAAGCAATCGCGCAAGTGACGGACAAGCTGTCCGGGTGGTGGACCGGGTTCCTCGAGATGCTGCCCAACCTCGGCGTCGCCCTGCTCGTGATCGGGCTCTTCTGGGGCCTGTCTCGGCTGGTGAAGAACCTGATGGACAAGGTGCTGCACCGCTCCCCGGTGCACGACACCGCGGTGCCGATCGTCAGCCGCACGCTCTCGTTCATCGTGCTCGCGGTCGGCTTGGTGATCGCGCTCGGCATCCTGCAGCTCCAGGAGGCGGCGACCTCGCTGCTCGCCGGCGCCGGCATCATCGGTCTCGCCCTCGGTCTGGCGTTCCAGGACATCGCGGCGAACTACTTCGCCGGCTTCATGCTCTCGTTCCGACGCCCGATCGTCGTGGGCGACCTCGTCGAGACCAACGGCGTCTTCGGCACCGTCTCCGAGATCGAGCTGCGCTCGACCTACATCCTCACCCCGCAGGGGCAGCGCGTGATGATCCCGAACCGGAAGATCTTCAACGAGGTGCTGACCAACTTCAGCACGAACGGCGAGCGCCGCGTCGACGTCGCGGTCGGCGTCTCCTACGGCGACGACCTCGAGAAGGCCGAGAAGGTGGCCATCGCGGCCGTCGAGGGCCTCGACGGCCGCATGCAGGACAAGCCCGTGCAGCTCTTCTACGAGGGCTTCGGCGGCAGCTCCATCGACTTCCAGCTGCGCTTCTGGGTGAAGTTCCACAAGAACACGGACTTCCTCGCCGCGCGCTCCCACGCCATCAAGGCGATCAAGCGAGCCTTCGACGAGAACGAGATCACCATCCCGTTCCCCATCCGCACGCTGGACTTCGGCATCGAGGGTGGCGCGACGCTGGCCGAGATGCTCCCCCGCTCGAGCGAGAGCCGCGAGGCCAGCGGGAACGGCGCGCGCCATCACTGAGCGCGGCGTCCCGCGTCAAATTCACTCACCCGTGGCCATGCGCCACACCGACACGCTCCCTGGGCACCGCCCTGGGAGCGTGGCACGTCGCGTGCTGCCCCAGGTGGGCGCATCGCCGACATCACCTCACGGGAGACACACTTCGAAATGACCGACGGCCCCAACACCTTGACCGAAGCCCTGCAGAGCCGCGAAGCGCTCTTGCAGGAGTGGCTCGACGCGCTCTCCGCGACCGCGATGCGCAGCCAGGTCTCCGACGCCGAGCTGCGCGAGGAGGCGGAGACGCTGCTGGACCAGATGGCCGCCGTCTCTCGGGGGGGCGAGGAGGAGTGGGAGGATCTCCTCGAGGCCATGGACGGGCTGGCGCGCGCCCGGGTCGAGCAGGGCTTCGACTCGACGGACACCACGACCTTCGTCCAGACGCTCCGCGCCCCGCTGCTGAGGCGGATCCACGCCGCGGCGGGCGGCGACGACGCGCTCGAAGAGGTGCTCAAGGCGTCGCGCCTGCTCGATCACGTGCTGCGGCGCATGATGGACGCCTACGTCAAGGCGCGGGACGCGGTGATCGCACAGCAGCAAGAGGACCTGCTCGAGCTGTCCACTCCGGTCGTGAGCCTCTGGGACGGCGTGCTCGCGCTCCCCCTGGTGGGCACGCTCGACAGCCGGCGCGCGATGGTGGTGATGGAGTCGCTCCTCGAGCGCATCGCGGAGACGGGGGCGCAGATCACCATCCTCGACATCACGGGCGTGCCGACGGTGGACACCCTCGTCGCGCAGCACCTGATGAAGACCGTCACCGCGGCGCGGCTGATGGGCGCCGACTGCATCGTCAGCGGGATCCGACCGCAGATCGCGCAGACCCTCGTGCAGCTCGGGGTCAACCTCGGGGACATCGACACTCGCGCCACCCTCGCGGACGCCTTCGGGCACGCGCTCGAGCGGCTCGGGCGCGGGGTGGGGCCGTCGTGAGCGACTACGGGCCCGAGACGATCCGCATCCCCATCATGAAGATGGGGCAGACCCTGATGGTCAGCGTGCAGGTCGAGCTGAGCGACGACGTCGTGATGCGCCTCAGCGAGGAGCTGACCGAGCGCATCGCGGGGGAGAGCGCCCGCGGGGTCCTGATCGAGATCTCGGCCCTCGACATCGTCGACTCGTTCGTCGGGCGCGTGCTCAGCGATCTGGCCAGCGCGGCGCGCCTGCTCGGCGCGCGCGTGGTGGTCGTCGGCATGCAGCCCGCGGTGGCGATCACCCTGGTGGAGCTGGGTCTTTCGCTGCCGGGGGTGGAGACCGCCCTCAGCATCGAGCAGGGGCTCGAGAAGCTCGAGGTCGAGCGGCACTGGGGGACGCATGGCGGCGCAGGAGCCTGAGCGTATCCCGATCGCGCAGGAGTCCGACGTGGTGCTCGTTCGGCGCGCGGTGCGCGAGCGCGCGCGCACGCTGAAGCTCTCGCTCGTGGAGCAGACCAAGCTCGTCACCGCCGCGAGCGAGCTGGCGCGGAACGCGCTCGAGCACGCGGGCGGCGGCCAGGCCACGGTGACCACCGTCGTCCACGGGACGCGCAGCGGCGTGGAGCTGATCTTCGAGGACGACGGCCCCGGCATCGCCGACGTGGAGACCGCGCTCCGCGACGGCTTCACGACCGGCCGCGGCCTGGGTCTGGGCCTCGGCGGCGCCAGGCGGCTCGTGCACGAGTTCGATCTCGAGGGGCGCGACGGAGGCGGGACCCGCATCCGTATCGTGCGATGGAGCTGAGCACGTCGGGAGATCTCGGAGCTGGCTTCGTCCGGGTCCGCGACGGCTCGCACGTGGGGCGGGCGCGGCGGCTCGTGCGCGAGATGGTCGAGAAGGCGGAGCTGGGGACGGAGCTCGCCGAACGGGCCGCGCTGGTGGCCACGGAGCTGAGCACCAACCTCTCCACGCACGCCCGGGGCGGTGAGCTGCACGTGCGCGTGCGCGACGAGGGCGTGGATCTCGTCAGCGTCGACCTGGGGCCGGGAATGCGGGACCTGGAGCGGGCCTTCCGCGACGGCTACAGCACGGCGGGCACGGGGGGCACGGGGCTCGGCGCGGTGCGGCGCCTGAGCGACGCGTGCGACTGCGAGAGCGCTGACGGCGGCACCGTCCTGGTCGCCTCGCTGGTGCGACACCGCACCGGGGAGACCCCCACCGTCACGCTCGCGCGCAGCGCCGGGCTCGTCTCGCCCCACCCGGGCGAGGTCAGCTCCGGCGACGGGTTCTTCGTGCGGCGTGAGCGAGGGCGAACCGTCGGCGCCGTGGTCGACGGTCTGGGCCACGGCGCGCTGGCGTCGAGTGAGCGCGAGCGGGCGCTGGAGGTCATGAGCGCGCTCGAAGAGAGCCTGTCGCCGAGCGATCACCTGCGAGCCATTCACGGCGAGACGACGCGCAGCGGAGGGCTGGCGGCTTCGGTCGTGGCGATCGAGCCCGAGCGCGAGCGCCTCGTGTTCGCGGGGGTCGGCAACGTCTCCGGGCGCGTCCTCTACCCCGACGGCGAGAGCGCGAGCCTCGTGACGCTGGGCGGCATCCTCGGGCGCGCGCCCTTCCACGTGAAGGAGATGGAGCGGCCGTGGCGGCCCGGCGCCGTGGTCGTGCTCCACTCCGACGGCATCACCACCCGCTGGCAGCCCAAGGACTACCGCTGGAGCGCGCGACGCGACCCGGCGGTGCTGGCCGGAGTGCTGATGCGGGACTACCGTCGCCCGCGAGACGACGCGAGCGTCCTGGTGCTCCGTGACGCATGAGACCCAAACGATCCCGCTCGGCTCCGGCCACACCTCGGAGGCGCTGCAGCGCGCGCGGGCCTGGCTGGAGGCGCGCGGCGTCGAGCCGGCCGAGGCGCTCGCGCTCCTGGTCACCGTGGAGCTGCTCGCCCCCGACGCGACCTCCCTCGAGCTCGACGCCGAGGGGGCGCGCGTGTGGACCGACGCGCCGAACGAGCCCGCGCTGGCGCGATACGCGCGGCTGCTCGAGGTGACGCGCGGCGAGGGCTGGGTCGCGCTGCGCCCGCGCTCGGAGCCGGTCGCGCCGCCCGCGCTCGACGCCCCGCGGCGCTCGATCGAGGCCTCGGTGCTCGACCGCCTGCTCGGCCGCGAGGCGGACATCGATCGGCTGCAGCGCGAGCTGGACGAGACGAACCGCGGCGTCGTCGCGCTCTACGCGGAGCTGGACGAGCACTCCCGGGATCTGGAGCGCGCGGATCGTCGCAAGGACGAGTTCCTGGCCATGCTGGCGCACGAGCTGCGGAACCCGCTCGCGGCCCTGCGGATCGCGGCGGAGGATCTCGAGGACGGCGGCGGGCCGCGCGCGGTCGCGGTGATCCAGCGCCAGATGCAGCACCTCGGCCGCATGGTGGACGATCTGCTGGACGTCTCGCGCATCACGCGCGGCAAGATCGAGGTCAGCCTGCGCCGCATCGAGCTGAGTCAGGCGGTGCATCAGGCGGTCGAGCCGCGACGACGCATCGCCGCCGCCTCGCGCATGAACCTCGTCGTGGAGGAGGCGCCCGCGCCGCTCTGGATCGACGGCGACCCGACGCGGGTCGAGCAGGTGATCGTCAACCTCGTCGACAACGCCATCAAGTACGGCGTGCCCGGCGGCACGGTCACGGTCTCGCTGGGGCTCCAGGACAACCAGGCGGAGCTCGCCGTGAAGGATGACGGCCGCGGCATGACCGACGAGCAGCTCCGCGACGCGTTCGAGCTCTTCGTGCAGCACGCGCTCGACGGGCTGGACCGACCGCGCGGCGGGCTCGGGCTCGGCCTGACGCTGGTGCGCGAGATCGTGACGCTCCACGGCGGCAGCGTGTCGGCCGACAGCGACGGCCCCGGCGAGGGCTCGGTCTTCCGGGTGTGCTTCCCGGTGGTGGACGCCCCCGCGACGACGCGAGAGCCGGTGAGCGAGGCGAGCGAAGACAACGACGGCGCGATGCGCCTCCTGCTCGTGGAGGACAACGAAGATTTCCGGGAGCTGCTGGCCTCGCGCCTGCGCCGCCGCGGGCTCGAGGTGCTCGAAGCCGGCGACGGCGCCCAGGCGCTCGCGCACCTCCGGGCGGCCCCGCTGCCGGACGCCGTGGTGACCGACGTGGGGCTGCCGGGCATGGACGGCTACGCCCTCGCGCGCGCCATCCGGAGCGACCAGCGCCTCGAGCCGCTGAAGCTGATCGCGCTGACCGGCTACGGCGGCCAGGACGCGCTCGAGCGGACCCGGCTCGCGGGCTTCGACGACCACCTGGTCAAGCCGGTCCCCGTCGAGGAGCTGCTCGCGGCCCTCCGCAGCTGAGGTCATCGAGCCCGCGGGCGAGGCGTCGCGGCCTGTCGCGACGCGGCGAGCTGCCACGGCGTGGGCGGGCGCAGACGCCCGGTCCACCCTGGCACAGGCGTCGCTGGAAGATCGGCGCATGAAGACGACAGGAATGCTCATGCTCTCCCTGCTGGTCGCGGGCTGCGCGACCTCGCAGACGAACCCCGGCCCCTCGACGGCGCGCGCGCCCTCTCACGAGCCTGGCCATCACGACGCGCGCGAGGCGCGCCCCGACGACCTGCAGCTCGTCGTGTCCGCGCCATCGCCCACCGGGATCGTGCCGGCCGACCACACCGACGAGTTCCCCGTGCACCTCGATGTGACGAACGAGAGCGACGACACCGTGGTGCTCGACGACGCGATCGCGCGCGTCGCGGTGGAGCTCGAGGGTGAGGTCCCGAGCGGCTGCGAGGCGCCCGAGGTCGGCGCCGTGACGCTCGCCGAGGACGCCGGCATCCGCCTCGAGGCGGGCGCGACGACCCGCTTCCAGGTCCCGCTCCCCTGCGCGCTGACGGACCTCGGCCGCTACGACCTCCTGGTGAGCGTGCTCCTCGCGGGCGAAGGCGAGGACTTCGGCGCCATCGCGCCGACGGACCCTCACCTCGCCGCGTCGACCCGCGTCGACATCACGGAGCACGATCCGCCCTTCGGCGCGCATCGCCCCGCGGTGGCCGAAGTGCCCTGAGCGCGTCTCACGCGAGCAGATCGATCAGCAGCGCCATCTCGCCGCCCTGACCGAAGCGCGCCGCGTCTCGATGCAGGGTCCCGAGGACCCGCGCCGCGAGCAGCCTGACCAGCTCGTCCGACCGCGGGTCGTCCGCGGCGAGCGCGCGGGCGACCTCCTGGACCGCGCGGTGGCGCCCCGCCATCTGCACGACGTGTCCGAGCGCCTCGGCGAGCGGGCGCTTCTTGCGGCCGTCCACGAAGACGGCGCCGACCGCGGCGACCTCCATCGCCGCGAAGCGCGCCTCGAGCGCGGCCTCGAGCGGCGTCGACGCGCGCTTGGGCGGCGCCGGGGTAGGACGGCCTTCTTCTCCCGCGGGCGCCGTCGACGGAACCACGACCGGCGCCGGGGGCGGCTCCGGAGGCGCGTCGCCGAGCACCTGCTCGCGCAACCAGAGCGACCAGGGCAGCGCGTGGTCCCCGAGGAACGCCGCGACGAGGCGCGCGGTCTCGCCGCCGTCGTCGACGAACAAGGGCCGCGGCGTGGCGGCGTCCTCCGCCGCGTCGACCTCTGCCGGCGTGCAGCGGATCACGCGCTGACCGGTTCCCAAGTGCTCCACCAGCGACGCGAGGGTCGTGGTGGGTGGGCGAAAGCACGCGAGCATCACGGACGGGAACCCCTCCGCGTCCAGATCGACCCCGCGCGCCGCGCCGCCGAGCACGTGCCCGAGCATGCGCTCGTCTCCGCGCTCCGCGACGGCCCGGGCCGCCTTCGCGATCGACGCCGCGTAGAGCGCGGTCACGAGCGACCCGACGCGGTGGGCGTCGAGGATCCCGGCCGCCCAGAGCTGGCCGCAGAGCGGCAGGGATCGGCCGCGGCCGTCCTCCGCGAACAGGGTGTGCTCGCCGCGGCCGTCGCGCAGCGTGATCGTCGTCGCCGGCGCCGACCCCGGCTCGCTCTCCTCGAGCCAGATCACGCCCTCGACGGCAGGGAAGCCCTCGAGCCCGAGCGAGGGAAGGAGGCCCGCGTGGACACGAAGAGACAGCGAGACACCTTGCGGCTCCGCGATGAGCTGCGCCAGCGCCGCGTCCACGCGCTCGCGAAGGTGACCTCGGAGCAGCGCGAGCTGGACGCCGCTCTCGCTCGGACCGTCGTGGGTGCGGTTGACCTCGAGCTCGGGGTGATCGATGCGGGCGAGCCAGGGCCAGCCCGTCCCGTCCGCGTGGGTCCCCATCGGCAGCATCGCGCGAGAGAGGTGCAGCCCGCGCAGGTGCTCGAAGCCGGGGCGGAGCACCGCGACGAGGCCGTGCGCGGCGCCGAAGCCCTCCACGCGCTCGATGACCGCCGCGCCGAGCGCCTCCGCCTCGGTGAGCTCCAGCGACTCGAGCCGCGGCCGGGCCTGGTTCTCGCGTGCGACGGCGTCGAGCTGGAGCTCCTCGGTGCCGTCCACGACAGGCACGAAGCTCTCCAGTCGCGCCGCCTCGGCCGACGTGATCTGGAGCACGACGCGCCCCGGCTCGAGCGGCTCGGCGCGGATCGGGTAGGGGGTGAACCAGACCTCGCCGAAGCGCGCGGTTTGCTCCTTCAGCTCGTCCGGGGTCACCCATCGCTCGCTCGTGGTGAGGAAGAGCGGCACGTCGTTCAGCCGCTCGTAGTGCAGCCCGTCCCCGGCGAGGCAGCTGTCGCGCAGCGCCTCGCGCACCCACGGCGGCAGCTGATCGCGCGGGACCTCGTCCACCACGTGACGGATCACGTGACTGACGATGAGCTTCAGGGCGTCCATGAGCTGGTTGCGCGCGGTCGTCTGGAGGGACGCCATGCCCGCCTCGTCGACGAGCGGAGAGGTCATCGCCACGACGACGCTGGGGATCACGTTGGCCTCGATGGACCGGGTGTGCTCGCCGCGATCGAAGAGCAACAGGCGGCTCGGAGCCTCCCGCACCAGGGCCACCTCGCCCACGCCGATGACCTCGGCGCGAGGATCGGTGACATTCGCGAGCAACACCTCGAGCGGGACGCAGAAGCGCGGGTCGGGCGGCGCGATGACCGCAGGCCGGCGCTCGATCCCACGCGCCACCCGGCGCTTCGACTGGAGCTTCGCGAGCGCCCCGCCCACGTCTCGTGTGCTCCCCTTTCCCCAGAGCGCGCCGAGCAGCTCGCGCAGCGCGCCGCGCTTCTCTTCCTGCGCGGGCAAGGCGATCACCGGGGCGTCGAGGGCGCTCCGCCGCTCCCCTTCGTCCGGCTCGAGCCAGTGGCCCTCCCAGGCCCCGACGCGGAGATCGCCGCTCCCCCCCGCCGCGTCCGCGAGCGACGTTCGCCCGCCTTGCACGGTGCGCCACGCGGGGACCTCTCCCAGGAGTGTCCGGAGCTTCTGATCCGCGGAGGCCTTCGACCCCTTCGCCACCCACGCGCGGAGGAGCGCGAAGGTGCGCGGCGCGTCCGCCAACGAGGTCGGCTCGGACTCGGCGATCGCCCTCAGCAGCACGCGCGCCCCGCGCCACGAGACGCGGCGCACCATCCTCTCGGCCGCGTCGGTCAGACCTCGCAGCTCCTCGTCCGCGCAGTCTTCGTCGAGATCGATCGCGAGCCAGACCGGCGGCCCGTCCGGGACCCGGAGCTCCACGAACGAGCGGCCCTCGATCTGCGCGTGGATGAGGGTGCCTCCATCCTCGATGGACGCGGGCGCGGCGACGGCGGAACGATACGTGCGACCCTTCACGGGCACGCGGGGTCGCGCCCACGTCACCGTCGGATCGCTCTGTCGCTGACGGCGGTGGAGCTCGAGCGCCCGCGCACGCCGCGCGCGACGACGGAGGCCCTCGAGCTGGTCGCGCCCGTCCGCGAACGCGCGCCCCGTCCAGCGCTCGAGCGCCTTCACCATCGACGACGAGGCGAGCACGGGGTGCCAGCCGTCGAGCTCGACCCCGGCCGCCTCGCCGAGCGGCACGAAGGGGATGGGGTCGGCGCGAAACGCCTCCATGATCTGGTCGACGCTGTGCCGCTCGGGCGCTCCGAGGCGCTCGAAGAGGGGGACGCCCGAGAGCGCGCGGAGGCGTGACGACGTGAGCACTCGCTCGAGCGAGCCCTCGGCGTGCTGCATCAGATCGAAGAGCGCGTGGCGGGCGCCGTGGGCGTCGAAGGGATCCTCTGGACCGACGGCGAGCGCGGGCGGCGGCTTGCCAGTGAGCGCGTCGACGAACGCGCGCGCGAGCTCTCCCTCCCAGCGCGCGAGCGGGTAGCCCTCCGCGCGCGGCGACGCGACGCTGCGCCAGCCCTCCCCCGGCACCACCAGGCCATCCTCCACCACGACCCGACACGGGGTGGTCGTCTCGTCGACGACCCTCGTCTCGAGCTCGTGCCCCCAGTGCCGGACGACCAGCTCGCGCCGCTCGCCCCCCCAGACCACCGCGGCCCGGAGGTGCGGACCCTCGATCTCGAGCCCCACCCCGTGCGGAGGCGTCTCTCTTCGCGCGAGCCCGGTCGGCTCCGGCTCGGTTCTCTCGCGGATGAGCACCGGTCGGTAGTCCACCATCGGGCCGAAGAGGGACAGCGCGTCGTCGCGCTCTTCTCGGTCGAGCACCAGGACGAGCCGGCCCGAGGGCGCGGGCCCGCCCGGCGCGGCGCCGAAGCACACGCCGAGTGGCCTCGGGGTGCGCAGCACGTCGCGCGCGGTGTGGAGCGAGCCGTCCACCGTCGGCCAGATCGCGGCGCGCAGCAGAGGGCTGTTCGAGCTCGCGAGCTGCGCGCGCAGCGCGTCCGGGTCTCGTCCATCCGCGAGGAGCTGCGCCGCCAGGTAGACGCCACGCCGGAGGACGCCCGCAACGAGATGCGCAGCCTCCGGCGCGTCGATCCACTCGACCCGGGCCTCGCTCCGATCGCCCTGCTTGCGCTTGCCCGAGACGCGGAGCGCGAGCCCCTCGCAGGCGACGACGGCCGCGGCGTCGAGGGCGCGACACATGGACACGTAGCCGGGGTCACGGCGAACGCTGCGAAAGTCGACGTGGGGGACGAGGCCAGCGCGCGTGACGACGGCCTCGTAGAGGAGGCTCCGGTCCGGCTGCAGCAGCTCGATCTCGCGCCCGCCGAGGCGAACGCTCACCGCGCCCGCGCGCGCTCGCCGCGGATCGAGGAGCGCCAGCTCGCCCTCGAGGCCGGGCACGTCGAACAGCTCCGTCGGCGCGATGCTCTTCAGAGAGCGGCCTGGCGCCTTCAGCGGCACCGCGAGGAGTTGCACGTCCGACGCCTGCAGGGTGTTGGGCCGCGGCGCCTCGTTCTGGAAGCGCGCGCGCGCCTTGCGATGCTTTCGAGCAAGCTTCGCGAGCTCCGACGCCCGCGCCGGCACCCAGTCGCCGAGCAGCGCGCGCGCGTGATCTCCCGGCGGCACCCACAGCACGTGGCCGAGCCAGGGCTCGAGCTCCGCCTCGTACGGGGCGTCGGCGAAGCTCACGCGCTCATCGCCCTCGCCCAGGGGAAAGCTCGCGGGGCTCCGAGGCCGGCCCAGCGCGTCGCGCAGGAGCGGCAGCGCGAGGAGCGGCGCGAGGGCCGAGGCCGCGTCCTCCTCCTGTTCGACGCCGCGCAGCGCGGCGCGCCAGAGTCGCCCGCTGGCCCGCGCCGCCAGGAGCTGCACAGCCGCGGCGCGGAGGCGCTCCCGCTGCGACTCGGTCCAGCTGCGCGAGGGCCCCTCCTCGAGCTCGCTGGCCAGACGCGCCACGACCGCGGGGAGCAGCTCTCGCCCGCGTTCGAGCGCGTCACGGACGGGTGGATCGGTGAGCCGAACGGCGGAGCGCGACGCGTTCGTGGGCAGCCGGTTCGCGTCGAGATAGAGGCGGAGCGGCAACCCGGTGAGCTCGGGGTGGAAGCCGGTCAGCGGCCACGTGTAGCGCACGAGCAGCACGCCGAGCTCCGCCAGCTCGAGGCTCGCGGGCCCTCGCGCCGAGGCTGGGTCGAGCACGGCCAGGAACCCATCGAGCCCCTCCCCGAGCGAGACGCGGAGCAGGTCGCGGTGCGAGCGCTCCCGCCCGAGCGTCGCGCCCCCCACCGCGATCGGCACCGCGAGGTCGTCGCAGCAGCGCCTCGCCACCGCGAGCTCCGCCGGCTCGCCGATCCCGATCAGGATCGGCACCGCGTTCCACTGCGGCAGCCGCTTGAGGTGCACCACGACGCCGGGTCCCAGCGCCTCGGGTGGGGGCACGGTCGGCTCGGGCGTCAGGCGGCGCAGCCCCTCCGCCACGCCCTCCTCCACCTTCAGCAGACCGGGCGTGAACCGAACGCGCTGCGCGTCCTCGCCCATGCTGATCACGTCGAGCCAGCGCGGCTCCATGCCGAGCGCCGTGTTGACGCCCGTCGCGAGGAGGCGGAGGTGGCGATGGTCGGCCTTGGGCGCCGGATCCACCAGCTCGTCGAAGAGCGTGGCGACGCGCGCGGCCGGGATCGGAGGCCCTCGCCAGGCCACCCGCACGTCGTCGCCGTCCCCCGTCACCGCGATGCGCTCGGCGCCCGCGAGGACGGCCGCGCGGATCACCTCGAGGACCCACATCGTCGGATCGGGCAGCTGGTAGTCCCGCAGCTTGTCCACCGCGCGCGCCGCGTCCACGCGGAGGCGGCCCGCGGCCACGCGCGTCCCCGCGCTCACGGCCCCTCCCCTACGCGCTCGATGGCGGCCTCGAGCCACTCGTCGTCGCGGTCGTCGTCGAGGAGGCCCCGGTCGAGGAGGATGCCCCGCGCGAGGACCGCGGCCGCGAGCGACGGACGCGACGTCGCCGCCGCCCGCGCGGCGTACACGAGGGGATCCGTGACGTCGAGCCAGAGCGGGGGGCGACGGATGAGCGCGAAGATGTTCTCCGTCGCCTCTTCGCGCGTCAGCACGCGCGGCGGGGCGTCGACGCCGGACACGAGCCGAGCGCCCGACAGCGCGCCTTCGAGCGTCACCAGGCGAATCTCCGAAGGGGCGCGGTGGACCTCGCCGAGCAGCTCGCGGACGCCGTCGAGGAGCGCCAGGTCACTCCCGCTCTCGATCACGGGCGAGGCGAGGGTGAGCGCCGCCTCCACCGACGGCGGCGCGGCCCCGAGGAGCTCGGCGATCGCGGCCAGGTAGCGCGCCGGGTCGGCGGCCACCGAGAGATCGAGGATCGCCACCTGCGCCGCGCTCGCGGCCTCGGAGAGCGGCGACGGTGCGGTGGCTGCGAAGACCGCGTCCCGCCGCCGCAGCCGCTGGACGCTCTCCGACGCGCCGCTCATCAGCGCCAGCTCGATCCGCTCGGGGTCGAGCGCGAGGCCCGCGGCGAGCGCCGTGGCGAGCACGCGATCGGGCGCGACGCTCGTCGGCAGCGCCTCGTGCACCGCACGGGTCAGGTCGCGATCGATCACGCGCCGCGCGAGCTTCATGGCGTTGGCGTAGTGCGCGTCGCGCCTGACGCTGTCGCGGCTGAGCGTGTGCTCGAGGCGGCCGTCCTGGATCGACACGCGCACGTGGTCCCCCAGCACCGCCTCGGTCGTCTCGTGCAGGAGCAGCCCACGATTGAAGAACGCGAGCTGGGGCGACCCATGCTCGATGACGCCGGCCACCACCGTCGTGCCCCCCTCCTCCACCCGCACCGAGATGCTGGCCTCGACCGAGAGCGGCGTGTCGACGCGCGCCTCGCGGAGCGGCTCCCCTTCTCCCACCAGGTGCGCCACGAAGTGGATGGGGAGCTCCGCGTGGCGACACCACTTCCGGAGCGCGCGGAGGCTGCCGTCGACGAACCGATCGACCTCGTCCCGCGCCAGAGGCACGTGCAGCGTCACGGTGGTCCCGCTCGACCCGCCCCCGGGCGCCTGGAACAGCTCGTAGCTCTGGTCGCTCCGCAGCTCGAGCGTCCACAGGTCCGTGTCCCCGGTGGTCGTGCGCACGACGACCTTCTCGGGCACCAGCGCGAGCACCGACACGAAGCCGATGCCGAACTTCCCGATCTTGCCCTCCTGCCCCTCCTTGCCCGAGCGGAAGAGCACGGTCAGCTGGTTCTCGAGCACCTGGCGGCTCATGCCGCAGCCGTCGTCGCGGACCGAGACGACCATCGTGCCGGCCCCGGGCTCGGCGCTCGCCTCCCAGCTCGCGCCGATCGAGACGCGCGTCGCGCCCGCGTCGATGGCGTTCTGGACGAGCTCCCGATAGAAGGCCAGCGGATCGGCGAACTGCTGGATCAGCGCGTCGACGAGGCCGTCGTCCCCCCCGGCGACGCTCGGCGCGGTAGCCCGTCCGCTGCGATAGGGCGACGCCACGGCGGCGACGATACCACCGGGCCCGCGCGCGGAGTCGGTCGTTCAGCCGGGGTCGAAGTAGGCGTCTGCGTCCACGTAGGGCACGCCGAGGCGGCTCGCGATCCCTCGGTCCGCGGCCGAGGTGCCCACCCAGAGGCAGCGCGCCGGGTCGAGCGCGTGCTCGAGGATCAACGCCACCCCGAGGCCGGGCAGGGGCTTGCGGCACCAGCAGATCGGCGGCCCGGCGGCGTGGCGACAGAAGCGCGCGTCCAGGTCTCGCCCGAGCCCCGCCTCGAGGCGCGCGACGCGCCGCGCGACCGCCTCCGGGCTCGCCTTCGGGGCCCAGCCCGTGGCGCAGAGCGTCCGGGGCTCCTCTCGCAGCCGCGCCGCGCGCTCCGGCGCGAGCGTCACCGCCTCGCCCTCGAACGAGGCGAAGCTCTCGACGCTGACGATCACCGCCTCGCCGTCGCCACCCCACGGCGCGCGCTCGAACGCGCGCCGCTCCAGCGCCGAGAAGCCCTCGTCCTCGGTGGGTGGCTCGAACGCGGCGCGATAGCGGAGCTGCACGCGGGGGTCGAAGAGGTTCGGATCGTCCTTGCCGGCCCGCTTCATCTCGTCCGGCTCGAGGAGCCGGCCCGTCCGCTCGATCATGCGCACGCACGCGTTGACCTGCGCGTCCTCGAGCGCCGTGTCGACGAGCACGCAGCGCACGGGCAGATCGTGCTTCCAGGCGATCTCGAGGACCTGGTCGCGCAGCGCGCGGGTCGCGTAGGTGTTGTCGAGCACGACGCGGCGGGGGCCCGTGTTCGTGAGCGTGCTCAGGAGCGCGCCCAGCCGACCGTGCAGCGCCTTCAGCGTCCCCCCGGTCGCGTCGCGGTTGAGCCGCGCGTAGCCCGCCTCGACCAGCGCTCGGGCGTGCGTGCTCTTGCCGGCGCCCGGGATCCCCATCAGCAAGACGACTTCATCCTGTCCGCCGTCCCTCGGCGGAGTGGGCGGGCACCTGAGCCGCGCGCCGAGCGGAAACCGGGCGTCGAGCGCCTCGCGCGCCCCGTCGTCGAGGGAGAGCGGCGCCAGCGCGTCCCGCGCGGTCTCGGGCCGCGTGCAGCCGGGCAGCGGCGTGGCGCCGAGGTCGCGGAGCCACGCGAGCGTCATCGCCCACGGCGAGACGCCGCGCGCCTCGGCCAGCGCTCCGAGCGCGCGGTCCCGGCCGATCTTCGCCGCCCTCTTCGGCCCGCCGAGGGGCGAGTGCGCGAGCAGCGCGATGCCCTCGTCGAGGCAGTAGCGCGGCACGCCTCCGCGGAGGCCGCTCTCCTCGAAGGGCGACAGCCCGATCTGCACCGCGTCGACGTCCATGTGCGCGCGCGCCTCCCGGAGCTGCGCGACGCCCACGTTGCAGAGACCCAGCCGCGCCACGAGGCCATCGGCCTTCAGCTTCGCGAGCGCGCGGCACGTCGTCTTCCAGCTGACGCGCGGGTCGGGGGCGTGCAGCAGGTAGAGATCGATCGTCTCGACCCCGAGCGCCTCGAGCGAGCCTTCGCACGCCTGACGGATCGCCTTGGCCCTTCCGTCCGGCACCCACCGTCCACCCGGGCGTGTCAGGCCGCCCTTCGTCGCGACGCGCGGTCGCGGCCCGCTCCACGCGTCGAGGGCCCGCACCAGCCACCGCTCGTTGATCCCGAACACGCCGTCGTCGGGCCCGTAGACGTTGGCCGTGTCGAGCAAGGTCACCCCCGCCTCGAGCGCCGCGCCGACCACCTCGTGCGCCGCCGCTTCGGTCTCGAAGCGCATGCAGCCGAGGGCGCGCTCGACGCGTCCGAGCGGGGCTCCGGGCGTCATCGCTCAGATGGGGGTGCGGCCGCGGGCGATGGCGCGCTCGAGGGCGCGGCGGTCGAAGCCGGTGATGATCTCGCCGCGGAAGTCGATGACCGGGATCCCGTTCGTCTGCACGCCCGCCGCGCGCGCCGCCTCGAGCATCGCCTGCCGCGCGCCGGGGTCTCGCTCGATGTCTCGCTCCACGAACGGCACGTTGCGCTCGCGCAGGAACGCCTCGGTGGAGCGACAGGCCGAGCACCACGAGGCGCCGTAGACGATGACGTCGGCGTCTCCCTCGGCGGCCTCGCCCTCCGACGGCTCCGGGGTGGTGGCCGCCGCGAGGTGCGCCTCGAGCTCGTCCCGCGGCATGGCGCGCACGGCGTAGCGGCCGTCCTCGCCCGCCTCGCGGAGATCCGCCACCCACACCTGTGACGGGTCGAGGCGCTCCTCCGGGGCGAGATCGAGGTCGTCGACCCGCACCAGCTCGCGCCGCGCCTCCGGGATCTCGTCGCGGCTCGCGGCGGTGTGCTGCCCCTCCTCGTCGAACCACACGAGCAGCAGCCCGCTCGCGTCACCGCGCACCTCGAAGGGGGCCTGCGTCGCCCCCTCGACGGCGGCTCCGCTCGCCTCGTTGCAGCCGAGCAGGAGGACGAAGGCCAGTGCCACGCGAGTCATGCCGCGCATCTTATCGAAGCAGCGCGCGCTCGCCAGTGACCAGCGCCACGACTACTCGGCGCTGTTGCGACGGCGGCGGTAGCGGGTCTCGAGGCCGCGGGTCAGCCGATGGCACCGCGTGAACAGATCGCGAGAGCGCTCGATCGCGTCGTTGGACTGGCGGATGTCGCGCTCGATCCGCTGACGCTCCGTGATGGGCATCGCCTCCTCGTCGGCGCCCGCGCGCACGAGCGCTTCGCGCGCGCTCCGGTGCAGCGACTCCGCCTCGAGGATGGTCCGGTGGGCCTCGACACACGCGTCGCGCGCGCGCTGCACCTCCTCCGACGTGAGCGGCAGCGAGGCGAGGGACGCGACCAGCCGCTCGCGCTCCTGGATCGGCGCGTCGAGGTCGAGCTGCTGCACGCGGTCGAGGAAGAGCACGGCGTCGTTCCGCGCGTCGTTGCCGCAGGCAGAGGAGGCGAGCCCGCACAGGGCGAAGAAGAGGATGTGGAGCCGGGACGTCACGCCGCGGGAGGCTACGCTATGCGGCGCGGATGTCGAGCGCGGGGCCGAGGCGGTGCAGCGCCTCGAAGAGCTCGCGATCGAGCCGCTCGAGCGCCGCCTCCTCCACCTCGAGGTACTGCCGCGTGGCGCGGCCGGCCGCGTCGCGGCTGTCGAGATCGATCAGCACGGCCTCGTCCAGGAGGCGCATCAGCTGCGGAGCGCCGACGCGCTCGAGCGCCACGCGAAGCGGGGCCAGCTCAGCGATGGCGATGCGGGCGAGGAAGCCCTCGTGCCCCACCTCGTTGACGAGGCGGAAGTACTCTCGAGCGCGGTCGACGTCGGTCATGGCTCCAGCATGACGCTCCCGCTGCGTCACCCGAGATCCAGGTCTGCGACGAGGGCGAGTCAGAGCTCGTCGAGATCGACCGGATCGCGCTCGCGCACCGCGAGCACGTCGGCGCGGGCCATCTGCACGACACGCTCCGCCACGCTCCCCATGATCCAGCGCTGCCAGCCGCGGCGCCCGTGCGTGGCGAGCACGATGAGGTCGGGAGCGAGGCGCACGTCGAGGGTGAGGATCTCCGTCGCGGGATCGCCGAGCACCACCCGGTAGTCGATCTCGACGTCGGCGTTCTTCACGTCGGCCGGGATGCGCTCCTCGAGCGCGGCGGCCGCTCCCTGCTTGGCCGCCTCGAGCTTGCCGGCGTCGCGCGTGACCTCGTAGTGCGCGAACAGCGGGCTCGGCGCGTCGGGCTCGGGGAGCACGTGCACGGCGGTGAGCTTCGCGCCCGAGTCGGCCGCGAGCTGCGCGCCTCGGGAGAGCGCGAGGTCTCCGAGCGTCGAGAAGTCGGTGGCGGCGAGCACGTGCTTGTACTTCACGGTTCGAATCTCCTGCGGTGATGAGGCGCGCGGCCTCAGCTGGCGGCCGCGGCGGCGAGGATGCCACCGGCGGCGTAGATACGCACGAGCGCGTCCTCGTCACCGAGGTGGCGCCGCGCGCGATCGGGCTGCATCGCCTCGCGTGCGAGGGCGCGGGCCGCGGTCCGCCTCAGCACGCTGACGCCGTCTCCGCGCGCCACCTCGTCGAGCTTCGAGACGGCCGCCTCGTGCGCCTCGGCGGCGAGCAGCGCCGCGGCCTGCACGCCGGGCATCCCCTCGTCCGCGAGCAGCTCCTCGAGCGCACGCGACGCCGTGGCGCGATCGCGGCGCCAGAGCGCCCGCGCGAACGACAGCCGGACCTCGGGCTCGGTCTCCGTGGCGAGGGCCGCGCGCACCGCGTCGATCGGCGCGTCGGCCGTGCTGGGGAGCCCGGTCAGCGCGACCCCGGCCTGGGAGCGGAGCCCCGCGTCGCGCGCCTCGAGGGCCCCGCGGAGGTACGCGCGCGCCGCCGACGCCCCCGTCGGAGAGCCGTCGTCGTCGAGCTGCGCGAGCACCCGCGCCGCCTCGATCCCGGCCGGGCTGGGCGCCATCTCGAGCAACGCCCCGAGCGCGACGCGCGCCTGCGCCTCGTCGGCGCGGACGAGGGCGCCGACCGCGGCGAGGCGCACGCTCGACATCGGATCGCCCAGCCGCTCGCGCAGCGCGTCGACCCCCGCGGGTCCGGCGAGGGCCAGCGAGCCCACGGCCGCCGCGCGCACCGCCGGATCCGGATCGACCCGCGCCGCCTCGGCGAGCGCGCGGAGCACGTCCGCGTCATCGCGGGGAGACAACGCCCTCGCCGCCGCGCGCCGCACCTCGGCGCTGGGCGCCCGGAGGTGCTCGAGCAGGAGATCGCGATCGAGCGCCGGATCCATCCCCAGGATCGCGGCCGCGAGCACCGCCGGGTCCTCGTGGTCGGCGAGCGCGCGGAGCGACAGGCGCGCGCTCTCACTCCCACGCCGGGCCAGCACCTCGAGCGCGGCGAGCCGCGAAGGCCCCACGCCCTCGGCCTCGGCGAGCCGGATCAACCCCGGCTCCCCCGCGGTCCCGGCCAGCGAGAGCTGCAAGATCGCCGCGCGTCGTCGCTCGCCGTCGTCGCTCCGCGCCTCGCGCTCCAGGAGCAAGCCGGCGACCCGTCCGAGCACGTCGGCGTCCGCGCCTTCGCTCCGGCGGTAGTCCTCGTAGGCGGCGATCGCGCCGTCCAGATCGTCCGCCTCCACCGCGGTGGCCACCCTCCCCCGTGGCCCGCCTCCGCAGGCGGTGAACAGGAGGATCGCCATGGCCGTTCGCGCGCACTTCATGCGCGGCGAGCTTCGCACGTGTGGTAACGCTTTGCCCATGAGCCAGCGGCTCGTGGTCTTCCTCAGCTCGACCGTCGAGGATCTCGACGGCGTGCGGCGAGACGTGCGCGCGGCGCTCGAGGCGCGCGGCATCGAGGTGCGCACCAGCGAGGATCCCGACTTCCCCGTCGAGCCCGGCGTGACCTCGCACGACGCGTGTCTCCGGGCGGTCCGCGAGGCGCACGTCTTCGTCCTGCTGGTCGCCTCCCGCTTCGGCGGCGAGTACCAGCGACAGAACAAGTCGATCACGTGGCGCGAGTGGGAGGAGGCGATGGACGCCGGCCTGCTCCCGATCGTGCTCGTGCAGCAGGAGACGAACGCGCTCGCGAAGCAGATCTTCAAGGCGCGGCGCGAGCTCGTCGCGCGCCACCCCGACGAGCAGGTGGTCGAGATCGACGCGCGCCTCCGCGAGGTGCCCGAGTTCTCCGATCGCAAGCCCGACCGCCACAACCTCCCGGGCGTGCAGCGCTTCATCGACGCGCTCCGCAAGGGTCACGTCGACAACTGGATGCACGGCGACTGGGACGGCGGCGCGCCCGCGGCGATCGCGCGGGTCGACGCGCGCCTGCACGCAGCCCTCGCCGTGGCCCGCAGCCGGGTTCGCCCCGCGCGCGAGGCGGCCGAGCGGGAGCGCCTGCGCACCGACGCCATCCACCAGATCTCGTCGGTGGCCGCCCACCTCTCGATCCAGATCCGCGGCGGCTCACGGACGCGCGCCGACGCGGTCGATCTCCTGCTGCGCTTGTGGAAGGGCCACCGCGGGGCGCTGCTCGGCTACACCGAGCGAGACCGCCACAACTTCGTCGTCTATCTGCTCGAGGGAGATCGCCTCCGCCCCGTGCACCGCGAGGCCCACCCGGCGATCCCCGTGCACGGTCGGAGCTGGAAGGTCGGCCAGGGCCACGTCGGGAAGTGCGTGGCCGAGAACCAGCTCCTCGTCAGCGGCGACATCCGGCACACGCAGGCCTGGGTGCCCTCCGAGGCCCGCCCCACCGACGTCCAGCACTACGTCAGCGCGGTCAGCGTGCCCTTCTCGTACCGCACGCCCACCGACGAGCCGGAGGGCGCGCTCATCGTGACCAGCTCGCGGCTCGACCACTTTCGCAGCCCGGATCAAGTCGAAGTGTTGACGATCGGCACGCTCGTCAACATCTTGACCATGACCCTGAACGTGGGAGCGTAAGGCCGTGGATCACGAGAGCTACCCGATCGTCGGAGGCATGTTGGCCGCCGACACGCCGCAGAGCGCGGCGAGCCGCATCCTCGACCTGCTCGAGCGCGGCGAGACCGAGCGGGTCCGCGAGCTCATCGCCGAGCGCGCCGCCCGCACCGCCGCCGCGATGGCCCGCGAGCTCGCCGCGGCCGAAGACGACCTGTAGCCCTCGAGGGGGCTCCGTCTCGATTCTCCGTCGGCGCCGCCGTCGTGCGATTATTCCGCCCATCGGGTACTCTCGCCGTTGGTGCGCGAGTCAGAGCGAGTCGATGGGAGTCCGATGATCGAGCGTAGGTCCTGGGTGTTCGGCTTGGTGGTCGCCGCCTTCATCGCGAGCGCCACTCCCACGGCGAGCCTGGCGCAGTCCGTCCCCGCGCTCGAACGCACCGCCGGGGCCTGCACGTCGTGCGCCCCCGATGGCTGGACAATCAGCACGCCCTCGCCCGACGTCATCGTCGGGAACGGCCCCTGGCCGGGCGGGACCTGGGTCGTGAGCGACCTGGCCGGGGGGCCCCGGGAGGGCTCGACCCTCCTCATGACGCTCGCCGGCGGGTCCACCCGAGAGGCCGTGACCGCGACGATCACCGGGCTCACGCCGGGGGGCTCCTACGAGCTGTCGGTCTACTACCAAGGTGCCACGCTCAGCTCGAGCGCCGGGACCTACGTCAACGGCGACTTCCGCGTCACCGTCGCCGGGACGACGGCCGACTTCCCCACCAGCAGTGGAGACGCGTGGAGCGAAGCCGTGGTCCCGTTCACGGCCTCGGGGACGACCGCGTCGGTGATCCTGTCCATCCGTGACCTCGGGACGGGCACCTTCGGCGGATTCGTCGCCGCCGACGACATCAGCGTGCGGAGCACGATTCCCGACGCGGACGGGGACGGAGATCCGGACGCGACCGATTGCGCGCCCGGTGACCCGACCATCTTCACGGGGGCACCGGAGGTCGCCGACGACGGAGTCGACCAGGACTGCAACGGCGCCGACACGATCACGTGCTTCGTCGACGCCGACATGGACGGCTTCGGCACCGTCGCGGGGACCACCACCCTCGCCGCCGACGGCTCCTGCGACACCGCCGACATGGAGGCCACCACCGCCACCGACTGCGACGACAT